>DASTQG010000312.1:0-10614 GCA_035761885.1 Steroidobacteraceae bacterium
AGCCTGGAGACGGCGCGCCTGTCCGAGGACGTCGAGCAGAGCCGCGACGATGTGCGCTTTCGCATCATCGAGCCGCCGGTGGCGCCGTTGCGCCCGGTCAGCCCGAACCGCCCGCTGTTCATCGTCATCGTGCTGGTGGGTGCCATCGGCGCCGGTGTCGGCCTGGCGTTCCTGCTCCACCAGGTGAACCCGGTGTTCGCCACGCGCCAGTCGCTGCGCCAGGCGCTCGACCTGCCCGTGCTCGGATCGATTTCGTTCGCGCTCGGCGCCCAGCAGGTGGCGGTCGAGCGTCGCGCCAACATGAGGCTGGCACTTGCCGCGGGACTGCTGTTGTTCGTATTCGTGGTCGCGCTCGTCAGCGTGCAGATCGCAACCGACTGGCTGCAGGGCATGGTGAAGGGTTAGCGCATGAGCATCGTCGAGAAAGCGATAGGCAAGCTGCGCAACGACGCGCGCCTGGCCACCAAGCCGGTGGAGCCGCCGGCGCGCCGTCCGGACCCTGCGCCCAGCCCTGCGGCGCGCGAGCCGGTGCGCGAGCCCGTGCGCTTCGACGCGGCCGATTGCGTGAGCAAGAGTCCGCCGGTCGTGATCAACCTGGAAGCGCTGCGACGCGCGGGTGGTCTGCCGCCCGCCGACGTGGAGCGGCAGATCGCGGACGAGTACCGGCGCATCAAGTGGCCGCTCCTCGAGCGCGCGTTCGGACGTGACGTGCCGGCGGTGCCGGACGGCAACCTCGTCATGGTGACGAGCGCGCTGCCGGGCGACGGCAAGACGTTCACCTCGCTCAACCTTGCGCTCAGCATCGCCCGCGAGCGCGATTCCTCGGTGCTCCTGATCGATGCGGACATCGCCAAGGGTCACGTCAGCGAGCTGCTCAACATCCGCGAGCGGCCCGGTCTCACGGACCTGCTCGAGAATCCGCACGCGGATCCGGCCGAGTTCGTGCTGCCGACCGACATAGACGGCCTGCGCGTGATGGCTGCCGGCCGGCGCGGCGACCAGGTGCCCGAGCTCCTGGCGAGCCAGCGCATGCGCAACATCATTGCCGAGCTCGGCGCGCGCAACCGCGAGCGCGTGATCATTTTCGATTCCTCGCCGCTGCTCGCGACCAACGAGTCGCAGGTGCTGGCGAAGCACGTGGGACAGGTGCTGATGGTGGTGAGAGCCAACGGCACGCCCCGGCCCGCAGTGGAAGAAGCGGTCGCGCTGCTCGATCGCAGCAAGGCGATCAGCCTCGTGCTCAACCAGATGCGCACGCTCTTCGGGCTGGGTGGCTACTACTCCGGCTATTACAACTACGGCGGCAGCTCCAGCTAGTCGCCGGTCGAGGGGGATTCATGGTGCATCCGCACAGAGCGCGCGCCCGACACGGATCGGGCTGGCTGGTGGGCGCGGCGTTCGTCGCCGTCGGGACGGTGCAGGCGGCGGAGTGGCGTTTCGAGCCCGAGGTCACCGTCGGCGGGACCTACACGGATAACCTGGAGCTGGCGCCGGAAGGCCTGGAAGAGTCCGACTTCGTCACGGAGCTGCGGCCCTCGTTCAGTCTCGAAGGCGCGAGCGCGCGCTTTCAGGCCGACATCGACTACCAGTTCCAGTACTTCTATTTCGCCGAGGACAGCGACCAGGATTCCTCGTACCACAACCTCGCGGCGACCACGACCACCGCGATCCTGCCCGAGCGTTTCTTCTTCGACCTGAACGGCGGCTACGGCCAGTCGCTCGTCGATCCCACCGATCCGATCCCGGTCAGCAACGTGCTGGTGAGCGGCAACCTCACCGACTACTGGACGGTGGATGGAAATCCCTATTTCCTGCAGCCGATCGGAAGCCGCACCGGTGCGCGGCTCTCCTACCAGTACGGCATCGTGCGCTATCCCGACTTCGACATCAGCCTCGGGAACAACGTGGACAGCGTCGACCGCCAGCGCTGGGACGTGACGGTCGGCACCAACGAGGACGAGCCCGGCATCCAGTGGGAAACGGGCGCCTACCACGTGCAGGCGGACTACGAGGACTTCGACCGTTTCCAGTCGGACACGGTGTACGCCCAGCTGGCAGTGCCGTTCGGACCCACGTTCATGCTGATCGGCCGCGGCGGCGTGGAATCGGACGTGGAAGAGGATCCGCGCGGCGGCGGGCTGGACGAGGATTTCTGGGAAGCGGGTTTTCGCTGGGAAGCAAGCGCGCGCAATCGCCTGGAGGCGCGTGCGGGTCAGCGCTTCTACGGTTCGACGTACTTCTTCCAGTGGAACATGGATGGCGCGCGTTTCGACGCCGACGTCATCTACCAGGAAGCACCGACCACGCTCAGCATCGAGCAGCTCAATCCCGAGCGCGTGCTGGTGCCGACGGGCAACAACCCCGGGTTCGACGTGATCGGCCTCACCAACGACGTGTACATCAACAAGGAAGGCACCGCCCAGCTTTCCTGGGGCATGGCGCGCAACGAGCTGGTGCTCACGTTCCGCGACGTGCGCCGCGAGTACGTCGAGACACAGGAAGACGAGCGCGAAAGCGGCGCGGCGCTCGGCTGGTATTGGCGCCTGGGCGCGCGCACGCAGCTCAACATGGGCCTGTACGCGGGGCGCATCACCTTCCGGGGCACCGAAGTCACGGACAAGCTGAGCCAGGCGACGCTCGGCGCGACCCGGCTGCTCGGCGAGCGCACCATGCTCGACCTGTCGTTCCGTTACGACCAGCGACGTTCCGACACCGTGCAGCAGAGCAATGAATACACCGAGCAGGCCGTGATGCTCATGTTCACGCGCACGTTCGGCCGCAACCAGGTCGAATTCGGCGGGCGCAACAACATGCCGGCGCTGCGTTACTGAAAAGGGGACAGTCCCCTTTTTCCCATGCAGTTCGTACACGCACATGAGCGCCTCGCCTGCGACGCGCCGGTCAACGCCATGTCGGTCGACGTGGAGGACTGGTTCCAGGTGTCCGCGTTCGAGCGCACCATCGCGCGCTCCAGCTGGGATTCGCTCGACTGCCGCGTCGAGCGCAACATGGAGCGCATCCTCGCGCTCTTTGCCGAGGCCAACGTCAGGGCGACCTTCTTCACGCTCGGCTGGATCGCGGAGCGCTACCCGCAGGTGGTGCGCGCGATCGTGGACGGCGGCCACGAGCTGGCGAGCCACGGCTACAGCCACGTGCGCGCCACCGAGCAGAGCGAGCGCGAATTCCGCGAAGACGTCGTGCGCACCAAGGCGATGCTCGAGCACCTCGGCGGGGTGAGCGTCGACGGCTATCGCGCCACGAGCTACTCGATCGGCAGGCGCAACCTGTGGGCGCTCGACGAGCTGCAGCGCGCCGGTTATCGCTACAGCTCCAGCATCTATCCGATCAACCACGATCTCTACGGCATGCCCGAGGCGCCGCGCTTCGCCTTTCGCACGCGGCCCGGCGCGATCCTCGAGATCCCCATCACCACCATCGACATCGGGCCGAAGCGCATTCCGTGTGGCGGCGGCGGTTTCTTCCGCCTGTTCCCCTATGCGCTGTCGCGCTGGGCGCTGCAGCGCGTGAACCAGCGCGAGCGCCAGCCCGGTGTGTTCTATTTCCACCCGTGGGAGATCGACCCGCAGCAGCCGCGCGTGCAGAACGCACCCCTGCGCTCGCGCTTCCGCCACTACCTGGCGCTCGATCGCATGGAGCCGCGCCTGCGGCAGCTGCTGCGCGACTTCAAGTGGTCGAGCATGGATCGCGCGTTCGCCGAGGCGCATGCCTCGTGAACGCCGTGCCGGCAACGCTCGCACTCACGGTGCGCCCCGCGAACCAGACCGACGCGGCGGCGTGGGACCGCTACGTGCGCGCGCATGCCGACGGCACGTTCTTTCACCTGTCCGCGTGGTCCGGCGTGCTGGAGCGCTCCTTCGGCCATCGCAGCCACTACCTGGTCGCGGAGCGGGGCGGGGCCATCGAAGGCGTGCTGCCGCTCGTGCACCAGAAGAGCCTGCTGTTCGGCAACGCACTGATCTCGATTCCGTTCGGCGTCTACGGCGGCGTGCTGGCGAGCAGCGGGGAGGCGTCGCGTTCGCTCGTCGATGCGGCCTGCGCGCTCGCGCGTGATCTCGGCGTCGACCACCTCGAGCTGCGCAACCGCGAGCGCGCCGATCTCGACTGGCCCACCAAGGACCTGTACGTCACCTTCCGCAAGCAGATGGCGCCGACCGAGGAGGCGAACCTGCTGGCGATTCCGCGCAAGCAGCGGGCGGTGGTGCGCAAGGGCATCGAAGGCGGCCTGAAGGCCGAGATCGATCCACACACCGACCGGCTGTTCGCCGCGTATTCGGAGAGCGTGCGCAATCTCGGCACGCCCGTCTTCGGGCGCAACTACTTCCGCGAGCTGCACAGCGCGTTCGGCGAGGACTGCGAGGTGCTCACGATCCTGCACCAGGGTCAGCCGGTCTCGAGCGTGATGAGTTTCTATTTCCGCGACGAAGTGCTGCCGTTCTACGGCGGCGGTGTCGCGGCGGCGCGCGACTGCAAGGCGAACGACTTCATGTACTGGGAGCTGATGCGCCGTGCCTGCGCCCGGGGCCTGAAGATCTTCGACTACGGCCGCAGCAAGCGCGACACCGGCTCGTACGCCTTCAAGGAGCACTGGGGCTTCGAGCCCGCGCCGCTCCACTACCAGTACTACCTCGTCAAGGCGCGCGAGCTGCCGAACCTCAGTCCCACCAACCCGAAGTACCAGATGTTCATCCGCGCCTGGCGCCGTCTTCCGCTGCCGGTGTCGCGGGCGGTTGGCCCATTCCTCGCGCGGAGCCTGGGCTGATGGGCGGCGGCGACGTTCTCTTCCTCGTTCACCGCATTCCGTACCCGCCCGACAAGGGCGACAAGATCCGCTCGTTCAACCTGCTGCGGGCGCTCGCGAGCGAGCACCGCGTGCACCTCGGCACGTTCGTGGACACCGCGACGGACTGGACGCACGCCGGCGCACTGTCCAAATGGTGCGCGAGCGTCGAGCTGCGGCCGCTGAAACCGCTGTTCGCGACGTTGCGCAGCGCGCGCGGCCTGTTCACGGGCGAGCCGCTCACCGATCCTTACTACAGCGACGCAGCGCTGCATCGCTGGGTGGCCGCCACCCTCGCGCGCCAGCCGATCTCGGCGATCGTGGTCATGTCCTCCTCCATGGCGCAGTACGTGCCGGCGCGCGCGCGCGACCTGCGTTGCGTGGTCGATTTCTGCGACGTCGACTCCGACAAGTGGCTGCAGTACTCGACCGGAGCGCGCTGGCCGATGTCGTGGGTATACCGCCGCGAGGGCCTGCGCCTGGAGCAGCGCGAGGCGCAGATCGCACGGCAGAGCCACGCCAGCGTGTTCGTCTCGCAGGCGGAAGCCGATCACTTCCGTCGCCTGCATCCGGACACCGCGGGGCGCGTGCACGCCGTGGCGAATGGTGTCGATGCGGAGACCTTCTCGCCCGCTCACGAGTTTCACTCGCCGTTCGCCGCGGGCGAACGCGCGCTCGTTTTCACCGGTGCCATGGATTACTGGGCGAACGTCGACGCGGTGTCCTGGTTCGCGCACGAAGCCCTGCCCGCCATCCGCGCGCGTGCGCCGGCGGTCGCGTTCTGGATCGTGGGTTCGAACCCGACCCCCGCGGTGCGTGCGCTCGCGCAGCTGGACGGAGTGAGCGTCACCGGCCGCGTGCCCGACGTGCGTCCCTATTTGCGCCACGCGGAGCTCGCCGTGGCGCCGCTGCGCCTCGCACGCGGCGTACAGAACAAGGTCCTCGAAGCCATGGCGATGGCGAAGCCCGTGCTGGCGACGACCGCGGCGATTCGCGGCATCGACGCGGCCACGCCACCCGGTGTGACCATCGCAGACACGGCCGAAGGACTGGTCGAAGGCGCGCTCGCACTGCTGGCGGCTTCTGATCGGGAAGCGCTCGGCGCCGCCGCGCGTCGCTTCGTCGCGGAGCGCTTCGACTGGAACCGCAACCTGCGCACGTTCCTCGATCTGCTCGATCCGAAGTCGACGGTGCACCCTCTGCGCGTGCACGCGGGAGGACGGCGGTGAACACTGCGGCTGCGGAGCCGGTCCCGGGGCTGCCGCTGACGACGCGGCCCTGGCTGCGCGGTCCGCTCGTTCCCGTGGTGCTTGCATGGCTCGCGATCGTCGTGCTCCTGTGGAGCACGTTCGTGGACATGTGGCGCGTGTGGGGCGCGTCCGGCACGTTCGCGCACGGTTACGCGGTCTTTCCGATCTCGCTCTACCTGCTGTGGCGGCGGCGCGAGCGCTGGCTCGATCTGCCGCTCGAACCGCACTGGACGGGTGTCGGGGCCGTCGCAGCAATGGCGGTGTTGTGGTTCATCGGGTCGCTCCTGCACCTGAACGTGATCATGCAGTTCGCGGCCGTGTCGATGCTCATCGCCAGTGTGCCGACGATCGCGGGTGCCACGGCATTGCGCGCGGGCTTCTTTCCGCTTCTGTTCATGCTCTTCGCCGTGCCGGTGGGCGAGGAGCTGGTGCCCTGGCTCATGGACTTCACCGCGTCCTTCACCGTGGGCGCGCTCGATGCGGTGGGTATCCCGGTGTACGCGGAAGGGCGGCTGATCCACATTCCGACCGGCAATTTCTCGGTCGAGAAGGCGTGCAGCGGCATCCGCTACCTCATCGCCTCGATCGTGCTCGGCGCGCTGTTCGCGCACCTGTACTACCGCAGCCCCTGGCGGCGTGCGCTGTTCGTCGCGCTGTCGGCGCTCGTGCCGATCCTCGCCAACGGGCTGCGCGCGTTCCTGATCGTGATCCTCGCGCACCTGAGCGACAATCGCATCGCGGTGGGCGTGGATCACCTCATCTATGGATGGATCTTCTTCGGCGTGGTGATGCTGATCGTGTTCTGGATCGGCGCGCGCTTCGCCGAGCCTGCGGCCCCGGCCCCGGCCGCGGGCGCGATCGAAACGCCGCAGGCGGCGAGCTCGCGCGGCAGCTTTCGCCTGGCGCCTTGGGCGGCGCTCGCGATCCTGCTGCTGCCCGTTGCAATCGGTCGCTACGCGTTGGCCGCGTTGCAGGGCGAAGCGGATGCGGCTCCGCGCGCAAGCCCGGCACTCGCACGAGTGGCGGCGCCGATGGAGGGGTGGACAGGACCGATCACCTTGTCGCCCGAGTGGCAGCCGGCGTTTCAATCGCCCACGCGCTCGGTGACGGCGACCTACCTGCACGGCGTGCAGCCGGTCGACGTGGCGCTGCTCACCTACGAGCGGGAAAAGCCGGGCGCGGAGCTCGTGAACTCCGAGAACCGGTTGTTCGACGAAGAACGCTGGACCTGGCTCGCGGAGCGCACGTTCGCCCTGGCGCTGCCCGACGGTGCGCAGATTCCGGTGTTCGAGGTCCGGGTGCGCGAGGGCCTCACGCAGCGCGTGATCTGGCAGACCCTGGTGGTGGCCGGACAGCCGGTCGCCGACGGCATGCAGGCCAAGCTGGAGCGCGCACGGGCGATCCTGCGCGGGGATCGCGGCTCGGGTACGGCCCTGCTCGTGTCCGCCGCACGCGCCGGCGAGCAGGCCGCCCCGGAGCGCGAAGTGCATGAATTTCTGGTGAACTACTACACACCGTTGCTGGGCTGCCTGGGCGATGATGGGAAGTCGTCCACGGCCTGCGTGCCCGCACCGAACCACTAGATGAACCAGATGATGATAGGCACTGTTTCCCACCGCGAGAACGCGCCGCTGGTCGTGCACATCGTGCACCAGTTCGGCGTGGGCGGCCTGGAGAACGGGCTGGTCAATCTCATCAATCACCTGCCATCCGCGCAGTACCGGCACGCGATCGTCTGCCTCACCGGCCGGATCGATTTTCATCGCCGTATCCGCCGTGCCGACGTCGCGATCCACACCCTCAACAAGCGCGCGGGCAAGGACTTCGGCGCGTACTGGCGCCTGTACCGGCTGCTGCGCGAGCTCAAGCCCGACATCGTGCACACCCGCAATCTGGCGACCGTGGATTGCCAGTTCTTCGCCGCCGCGGCCGGCGTGCGCGGACGCGTGCATGGCGAGCATGGCTGGGACGTCTACGACCTGCACGGCACCAACAGCCGCTACCGCTGGCTGCGGCGGGCCGCGTCGAAGTTCGTGGGACGGTTCGTCACCATGTCACGCGACCTGGAACGCTGGCTGGTGAGCGACGTCGGCGTGCCGGCGCAGCGGGTCACGCAGATCTACAGCGGTGTCGATTCGCGCAAATTCCATCCGCGCGAAGGTGCTCGCGCTGCAATCGGCCCTGCGGGGTTTGCGGACGCCGGGTGCTTCGTGATCGGGACCGCAGGTCGACTCGAGCCGGTGAAAGATCCACTCACGCTGTTGCGCGCCTTCATCGCACTGCTCGCGCGCGAGCCGGCGCTGCGCGCGCGCGCCCGGCTCGTCTTCGTCGGCGACGGCTCGCTGCGACAGCAACTGCAAGCCGAGGCCGCCGCCGCGGACGTGGCTGCGCTGTGCTGGTTCGCGGGATCGAGCGACGAGGTGCCCGGACTCCTGCGCGGCCTGGACCTGTTCGTGCTGCCTTCGCTGAACGAGGGCATCTCCAACACCATCCTGGAAGCGATGGCGACGGGGCTGCCGGTGGTGGCCACGCGCGTCGGTGGCAATGCCGAGCTGGTGCGCGAAGGCGAAACCGGCGCGCTGTGTCCTTCGCGCGCGCCGCAGGACATGGCGGACGCAATCCTTTCCTATCTGCGCGATGGCGAGCGCGCCCGGCGGCACGGCGCCGCGGGCCGCGCCATCGTGGAGCGCGATTTCGCGCTCTCGCGCATGGTCGAGACATATGCATCCGTGTACGAGCAGGTGCTCGGGCGCGGGCCGAGGTAAGAAGTCATGTGCGGAATAGCAGGTCTGTGGAACAGTGAGCGCGGCGCGCCGGTCGATCGGCCGCTGCTGGAGCGCATGATCGGATCGCTCGCGCATCGCGGGCCTGACGGCGACGGTGTGCACGTGGAGCCGGGCGTCGGCCTCGCCCACCGGCGGCTCGCCATCATCGACCGCTCCGGCGGCGCGCAGCCGCTGGGCAACGAAGACCTTTCGGTGATGGTCACCTTCAACGGTGAGATCTACAACTTCCAGGAGCTCGCGAAGGAACTGCAGAACCTCGGCCACAAGTTCCGCACGCATTCGGACACCGAAGTGATCGTGCACGCCTGGGAGCAGTGGGGCGAGGACTGCGTGCGCCGCTTCGCGGGCATGTTCGTGTTCGCGCTGTGGGACCGCAATCGCCAGGCGCTGTTCATCGCGCGCGACCGGCTCGGGAAGAAACCGCTGTACTACGCCTGGCTCCCCGAGGGGGGTCTGGCGTTCGCCTCCGAGCTCAAGGCGCTGCTGGTGCACCCGCGCATCGCGCGCGACATCGACCCGCAGGCGGTCGAGGAGTATTTCGGCCTGGGCTACGTGCCCGACCCGCGCAGCATCTTCAGGAGCGTGCGCAAGCTTCCGGCGGCGCACACGCTGCTGGTGAGTCGCACCGGGACGCGTCCTTCGCCGCGCGAGTACTGGGACCTGCCGCGCTTCGCCACCGCGAAGACGGACGAGGCCACAGCGTGCCAGGAGCTCACCGAGCAGCTGAAGGCCGCCGTGAAGGCGCGGCTGATCTCGGAAGTGCCGCTCGGCGCGTTCCTGTCGGGGGGTGTCGACTCGAGCGCCGTGGTCGCGATGATGGCGCAGATCTCGAAGGATCCGGTCAACACCTGCTCGATCTCCTTCAGCGATCCGAAGTACGACGAGGCGAAGTACGCGCAGGCGGTCGCCGATCGCTATCGCACCAATCATCACGTCGAGCGCGTGGAGTCCGACGACTTCGGCCTGATCGACACGCTCGCCAACGTGTACGACGAGCCGTTCGCGGACAGCTCCGCCATCCCGACCTACCGCGTCTGCCAGCTCGCGCGCAAGCGCGTGATCGTGGCGCTCTCCGGGGATGCCGGCGATGAGACCTTCGCGGGCTACCGGCGCTATCGCTGGCACATGTACGAGGAGCGCATCCGTTCCGTGCTCCCGTACCTCGTGCGCCGGCCGTTGTTCGGCGCGCTCGGCGCGATCTATCCGAAGGTCGACTGGGCGCCGAAGATCTTCCGCGCGAAGACGACGCTGCAGTCGCTCGCGCTCGACTCGGTCGCGGCCTACTTCAATACCGTCTCGGTGGTCCCCGACTACCTGCGCAAGAATCTGCTGAGCGCGAATCTCAGGCGCGAGCTGCAGGGCTACAACGCAGTGGAAGTGCTGCGTTCGTTCGGCGACAAGGTGCGCGACTTCGATCCGCTCTCGCTGGTGCAGTACGTGGATTTCAAGACCTACCTGTGCGGCGACATCCTCACCAAGGTGGACCGCGCCTCCATGGCGCACTCGCTCGAAGTGCGCGTGCCGATGCTCGACCACCGCTTCCTCGAATGGGCCGTGAAACTGCCGCCCGGCCTGAAGCTCAAGGGCCAGGAAGGCAAGCACATCCTCAAGAAGGCCATGGAGCCGCATCTGCCGCACGACATCATGTATCGCGCCAAGATGGGCTTTGCCGTGCCGCTCGCTTCCTGGTTCCGCGGTCCGTTGCGCGGCCGGGTGCGAGAGCTGATCGACGGCGGCGCGCTCGCGGCCACCGGCTACTTCGATCCGGCCATGGTGCGCC
>DASTQG010000313.1:0-2754 GCA_035761885.1 Steroidobacteraceae bacterium
TACGCCGAGGCCGAGCAGGTCTTCGTGCAGCTCACGCGCAGCGCACCCCGCGAGCCCATGTACTGGTCGAACCTGGGGACCGCGCGGCGCAACCAGGGCAAGCTCGACGCCGCGCTCGCGGCGTTCGCCCGCGCCGCGGAGCTCGGCGCCGCTTCCGCTGATTTCTTCTTCAACGTTGGGCTCGCGCACCTGGACCGGCGCGACTACGAGTCCGCGCGCGCCGTGCTGGGCAAGGCGCTGGGCCTCGCGCCGCGCGATGCAGGCATCCGCCTGGAGTACGTGCGCGCCTGCTACGAATCGCTGCACACGGAAGAGGCGCTCGCCGCGCTGGAGAGCTGGCAGGGGCTGGATGATCTCAAGGGCGAGCATCTCGCCGAAGCGGGCCTGCGGTTGATGAGCCTGGGCGAGAGTCAGCGCGCCGAGGAAGTCGTGCAGCGTCTCGCCACCGCGGAACTCGACGCCCGCTCGCGCCTCACGCTGGTACAGATCCTCGAGCGCACCAACCGCTTGCGCGAAGCCGGCATCGCGCTCCAACGCCTGCAGGCCGATCCCGCCGCGCGCGAGCTTGGCTCGGACCTCGCCACGGTGCAGGCGCAGATCGCGCAGCGCGAAGCGCGCCACGACGAGGCGAGTACGCTGTTCGCACGGGCGCTCGAAAGCGTGACCGATATCGCGAGCCGGCACTACCTGCAGTTCCCCCTGGCCCGCTCGCTCGATGCGCTCGGGCGCCACGAAGAGGCGTTCGCGACGCTGCGCGAGGCGCATCGCTCGCAGCTCGAGCATTTGAAGCTGACCGCGCCCATCGCCGTCGCACGCGGCATGCCGACGATGGCGATCGCGGATTTTCCCTGCGACCCGTCCGACGCGGCGGCCTGGAGCGATCCCCGGGCACCTTCCACGGCCGACAGCCCCATCTTCATCGTGGGCTTCCCGCGCTCGGGCACGACGCTCCTCGAGCAGGCCCTCGATGCGCATCCGCAGGTGCGCTCCACCGACGAGCAGCCGTTCGTTCAGAACGCGCTCGACGACCTGATCGCCACCGGCGCGCGCTACCCGGAGCAGCTCGCGCGCGTGACGCCGGACCAGCTGCAAACGATCCGGGCCAAGTACTGGGAGCGCTTGCGCCGCAAGGTGCCGTTCACGGCCGGCGAACGGATCGTGGACAAGAACCCGCTCAACCTGTTGCGCCTGCCCGCGATCCACCGGCTCTTTCCCAACGCGCGCATCGTGCTGGCGGTCCGTCACCCCTGCGACGTCATGATGAGCTGCTATATGCAGCACTTCCGCGCCCCGGAGTTCGCGCTCGTCTGTCGCACGCTCGACACCCTCGCGGTGAACTATCGCCGCGCGTTCGACTTCTGGTACGCGCATGCCGGGCTGCTGCGTCCGGCCGTGTTCGAGCTGCGCTACGAGCGTTTCGTCGCGGATTTCGAGCGCCAGCTGCGCGAGCTGTGCGCCTTCCTGGAATTGCGCTGGGACGATGCGATGCTCGCAGTCGCGGGCCATGCGCAAAGGCGCGGCTACATCAGCACGCCGAGCTACGCGCAGGTGGTCGAGCCGGTGAACGCGCGGGCGGTGGGTCGATGGAAGGCTTACGAGCGGCACTTCGCAGGCGCGCTCGCGACCCTGCGGCCGTATCTCGAGCGCTGGGGTTACGAGATCGGCGGCGGCGCCGGCGGCGGCCCGTTGGGGAACAGCAGGTAGGTCGACAGGATGTACTTGTCACCCGAAATCGGCGGACGTCCCTCATGCTGATACATCCAGTACGGCGGGAACATCAGCAGGCGTCCGGCGCGCGGTGCGACCGACACCTCGAGCTGCGGAAAATGCGTCTCGCCGCCTTCGGCGACGTCGTTGAGGTACCACAGGTACACGAGATAGCGGTTCGCCTTGTGATAGATCGAATCGAAGTGCAGCTGGAATTGCTCCGTGACGCCGGGCTGGTAGCGCTTGAGAACGAGCTCCGCGTGCAGCGGCGAGCCGGGCACCGGAATGGTCAGGCCGACATCGGCGTTGTAGCGCGCCAGCCCAGCATCGATGAGGCGACGGAACGCCGCGGCGAACGCGGGGTCCGACAGGCGGGAGACGTTGAGCTCGGTCCAGGCCGACTCTTCGAGACCGGCGCGCAGGCCACGGCCGTTGCGCTGGTGAAAGCGCGACAGGCCCTTGAACGACTCGACCATGCGCGCCGCGAACGCCGGTTCCATGCCGTCGTCGTAGACGCGAATGAAGTGTCTGAGATCCGTGCTCATGTCCCAGAACATGATAACGCCTGAAGACGTCGACGCGCTGAACATCGCGGCGCTGGAATCGCTGCGGGCCGGCGATGGCGCGCGCGCGGCCGCCATCCTGCGGCGCGCGGCCGAGCTGCATCCGGCGCACGCGCGCACGCGTCACCACCTGGGGCGCGTGCTGGAGATGCTCGGCGACGCCCCGGCCGCGCTCGCCGCCCACGAAGCCGCGGTGCGCCTGGATCCCGCGCTGCCCGTGGCGCGCCTGTATTACGCCAACCTCCTCGAGCACAGCGGTGCAGCCGATGCCGCGCTGCTGCAATGGGCGCGTGCGCTGCAGGATGCCCAGGCACGCGGCCAGTGGATCAATCGCAGCACCACGCCCGAGGCGCTTCGTCCCGCGGTGGAACACGCCGTGCGCTCCGTGCGGGCCGGCCGCAAGGCGGCTCTGGCACGGTTGCTCGGGCCGCTGATCGCGACGCATGGCCGCGCCGCGCTCGCGCGAGTGGAGCGCGCGCTCAGG
>DASTQG010000314.1:0-4612 GCA_035761885.1 Steroidobacteraceae bacterium
GGGATGTTTGCGTGGAGCCTCCAGGGATGGATTCACGGCGTCCTTGAAAGACCCTCCCCCCACCTCGACAGGCCCTGCGTCAGGTTTCCGGCGCCGCGTCGGAATCGGTGATGCACATGGAGTTGTCGCGCTGAATCAGGCTGGCGGGAATTGCCGGATCGTCGTTGAAGAGCCGCGTTGCAGCCTGCTTGCGCTCGGCGCCGACCACGAACCACACCACGCTGCGCGCGCGATTGAGCAGCGGAAGCGTCAGCGTGAGGCGGCGGTTCCCCTGGTACGGCTGACTCACGCCCACGTCCTGCTCGCGTTGCGTGAGCAGCGGATCGCCCGCGAACAACGATGCAGTGTGACCGTCGGTGCCCAGACCCAGGTGCACGACGTCGAGCGTGGCGGGCGCGCCGGTGTGCTTCATGATCTCGCCCGCGTATTCGTTCGCCGCAACTTCGGGATCGCGCTCCACCGGCATCGGGTGACGGTTCCCCGCCGGCACCCGCGCCGCCAGCTCGCCTTGCAGGAACTGCGCCCAGTTCCGCGATGCATCGTCGAGCGGCACGATGCGCTCGTCGACCTGGAACACGTGCACCTTCTCCCACGGCAGATCCTGCCGCGCCAGCTGATCGAGCATGCCCCACGGCGAGCGGCCGCCGCTGATGGCGAGGGTCGCGTGGCCGCGCTCCTCGATCGCGCGCGCCAGCTTCGCGGCGATCGACTCCGCCGCGGCGCGCTCGGCGCTGACGATGTTCTCCGTCGTGATCCATTCCATGGCTCGGGCTCCTTCAGTCGCAACCGAACGTCGGATTGAACCAGCCGCCCACATCGGCCGCGAGCGCGTCCGCCTCGCGCGGCCCCCAGCTGCCCGGCGCATAGGCAAACGGCTCGGCCGGAACGGCGCCGGGCGCGCGCAGGATCGGATCGACGATGCGCCAGGCCGCTTCGATCGAGTCCTGGCGCGCGAACAGCGTGGGATCGCCGCGCAGCGCATCGCCGATGAGCCGCTCGTACGGGCCGGTGCGCGAATCCAGGTCGCACATCAGCAGCTCGCTCGCGCGGCCCACCATCTCCTCGCCCGGCTCCTTGGTGCGCACCCCGAACCCGATCGAGACGCGCCCGGGCCCGAGGCGGAAGTGCACGTAGTTCGGCGTGCTCGCGTCGAACAGCTGTCGCTCGGGGTCGCGCAGCCGCACCATTACCTGCGTGCCGGTCACCGCCAGTCCCTTGCCGGCTCGCACCAGGAACGGCACGCCGTCCCAGCGCTTCGAGCGAATCCGCAGGCGCACGGCTGCGTAGGTTTCCACGCGCGAATCCGGCGCGACGTCGGGCTCCGCTCGATAGCCCTCGTACTGCCCGCGCACGACGTCGGCCGGCTCGAGCGGCAGCGCGGCGCGCAGCACCTTCTCCTTCTCGTCGCGCACCGCGTCGCTCTCGTAACGCGCCGGTGCATCCATTGCCAGCAGGCACACGACCTGCAGCAGGTGGTTCTGCACCACGTCGCGAATGGCGCCGACCTCTTCGTAAAACTTGCCGCGCCCTTCGATGCCGAAACTCTCCGCCATGGTGAGCTGGACGCTCGCGACGTGCTCGCGGTTCCACACCGGCTCCAGGAACTCGTTCGCGAAGCGGAAGTACAGCAGGTTTTGCACCGGCTCCTTGCCGAGGAAGTGGTCGATGCGGAAGATGCGCTCTTCGTCGAACACGCGCGCCAGCACGCGGTTCAGCTCCTGCGCGGACTTCAGATTGCGTCCCAGCGGCTTCTCCACCACGACGCGCGCACCGCGCGTGCAGCCGGACGCATCGAGGCGCGTGATCACCTCGCCGAACAAGCTCGGCGGGATGGCCAGGTAATGCAACGGCGCACGAGCGGGGCCGAGCGCATCGCGCAGCCTGCGGAACGTCTCGGGATCCTGGTAGTCCCCGGCCACGTAGCGCAACTGCGCTATGAACGGTGCGATCGCCGCGGGATCGGTCTCCGCGGCGTGCTCGCGCAGGCTCTGCGCGAAGCGCTCGCGCAACTCTTCGATCGACCAGTCCGGGCGCGCCACGCCGAACACCGGCCCGCGCAGCCGTCCGCGCTGGTGCAGGCGATACACGGCGGGGATGATCTTCTTGTACGCCAGATCGCCGGTGACGCCGAAGATTACCAGTGCATCGGCCAGCGCATCGGCTCGCGCGTTCATGCGGGAGGTCGCTTGTTGTCGGCGGCGAGACGATCCAGGTGCATGCGGATGTGCGTGGCTTCGGCTGCGGTGCGCGCGAGCGAGATGGCCCGGTCGAACGCCACGCGCGCCTCCTCGTTGCGGCCGAGTTGCATCAGGAACGCGCCGCTCACGCCGTGGAAGTGAAAATAGCTGGCCAGCCGCTCCGACAGCGGCTCGATCATCGCCAGGCCCGCCTCGGCTCCCTTGACCTTCGCCACGGCGACGGCGCGATTGAGCGTGACCACCGGCGAAGGCTGCACGGCCTCCAGCAGTTGATAGATCTGATCGATCTGCAGCCAGTCGGTGTCCTCGGCACGCGCGGCGCGCGCATGCACCGCCGCGATCGCGGCCTGCAGCTGATAGGGGCCCGCCCTTCCATGGCGCAGCGCCTTGTCGACGAGCGCGAGCCCTTCGGCGATGAGATCGCGTTGCCACAGCGTGCGATCCTGCGCTTCCAGCAGCACGATCTGGCCGTCCGCGTCCAGCCGGGCCGGGGCACGCGCATGTTGCAACAGGAGGAGCGCGCTGAGGCCGATCACTTCGGGTTCGGCGGGAAACAGCCGTTGCAACAGCCGCGCGAGCCGGATCGCTTCCTCGCACAGCGGCAGCCGCACGTGCACTTCGCCGGCGCTGGCAGAGTAGCCTTCGTTGAAGATGAGATAGATCATCGCCGACACGGCGGCGAGACGCTGCTCACGCTCGGGCGCGCCCGGCGTTTCGAACGGCACGTTCGCCTCGCTCACGCGGCGCTTGGCGCGCGTGATGCGCTGTTCCATCGCGCTCTCGCTCACCAGGAAGGCGCGCGCGATCTCCGGCACCGTGAGCCCGGAGACGACGCGCAGCGCGAGCGCGATCTGCTGGGTTGCCGGCAGGTCGGGATGGCAGCAGACGAACAGGAGCCTGAGGATGTCGTCGCGATAGTTCGATTCGTCGAGGCGCTCGGCCATCGACGTCTCCGCATCCTCGAGGTCGGAGAACTGATCCTCCTCCGGCAGCGGCACCTGCTTGTTGCGACGACGGGCCTCGTCCAGGGCGACGTTTCGGCCCACGAGGATCAGCCATGCGACCGGATCGCGCGGCGGCCCTTTCTCCGGCCAGCTCTTCAGAGCCCGGAGCGAGGCCTCCTGGAAGGCCTCCTCGGCCGTGTCCAGGTTACGGAAATAGCGCAAGAGGGCAGCGACCGCCTGCGGCCGCGCGGCGGTCAGGGCGTTGTCGATCCAGGCCATGTCGATCATTAAACCAAGGACGCGCGCCCATGGCCATGACCGACAGAGGTGCAGTACCGTAGTCCCATGAAGTACGCAACCCTCGGCAACACGGGCCTCGTGGTCTCGCGGCTCGCGTTCGGCGCAATGACGTTCACGGCCGGCAACCAGGCAATGCCGAGCATCTTCAAGGTCGGCGCCGAATCCGCGCGCGCGCTGGTGGCGCGGGCGCTGGAGGCGGGGGTGAACTTCTTCGACACCGCGGACGGCTATGCGGGCGGCGAATCGGAGCAACTGCTGGGCGAGGCGCTGCGCGAGAAACGCAACGAGGTCGTGATCGCGACCAAGGTCGGCTTTCGCACCGGCGAGAGCCTCACGCAATCGGGACTGTCGCGCCGGCACATCCTGTGGTCCATCGACCAGAGCCTGAAGCGCCTCGGCACGGACTGGGTGGACGTGTACATCGCGCACCGCGAGGATCCATTCACGCCGCTCGAAGAAACGCTCGCGGCCTTCGACACCGTGGTGCGCGCGGGGAAGGTCCGCTACCTCGGCTTCTCGAACTGGTCCGCGTGGCGCGTCGCCGCCGCGCTCGAGATCCAGAAGGCGAACGGCCTGGCGCCGTTCACGCACGGGCAGATGAACTACTCGCTGCTCGGGCGCGACGTGGAGCGCGACGTCATCCCGATGATGCGCCGCTACGGCCTCGGGCTGACGGTCTGGAGTCCGCTGGCGTCCGGGTTCCTGTCGGGCAAGTACACGCGCGAGTCGCTCTCCGATCCGGACAACCGCTTCTCAGGCTTCGACCTGCTGCCGTTCGACAAGGAACAGGGCTTCGTGCTGGTGGAGCGACTGCGCAAGATCGCTGCCCAGCAGGATGCGAGCGTCGCGCAGGTCGCGCTCGCGTGGCTCCTGGCCAAGGACACGGTGACCAGTGTGCTGCTCGGTGCGAGCAAGCCGCATCAGCTAGAGGACAATCTGCGCTCGCTCGACGTTTCGCTCACGCCCGCAGTGCTGGCGGAGCTGGACGCTGCGACTGCGCTCGCGCCCGTGTACCCCAACTGGTTCAACGACAGGCTGGTGGACGCGACGGTGCGCGACGCGATTGCGCGCTGATCGGGACGCTGATCGAGGAGCGCGACGATCCCGGCTGGCGCGAGATCGACCCATTCGAGGCCGAATCCTTCCGGCGAACGGCGCACCACGTGCCCG
>DASTQG010000315.1:0-11740 GCA_035761885.1 Steroidobacteraceae bacterium
CGCCCGAGCAGGACATCGGCGCCTTCGGCGGTGACCCGGACAATTTCCAGTTCCCGCGCTGGTGCCTGGACATGTCGATCCTGCGCATCTACGAGAACGGCAAGCCGGTGCGCACACCCGACCACCTGCGCATCGACTTCGCGGGCCCGCAGCCCGGCCAGCCGGTGTTCGTGGCCGGCCACCCGGGCAGCACCGATCGCCTGCTCACGCTGGAAGAGCTCAAGACCAACCGTAACGCGTTCTTCCCGTTCTGGCTGCAGCGCAACTCCGAGCTGCGTGGCCGTCTCATCCAGTTCAGCAAGATCGGTCCGGAGCAGACCCGCATCACCTCGGACGTGCTGCAGGGCCTGGAGAACTCCATCAAGGTGCGCCGCAAGCAACTCGACGCGCTGCTCGACGATCGGCTCATGGCGCAGAAGGCCGCGCAGGAAGCTGAGCTGCGCAAGGCGATCGCGGCCGATCCGGAGCTGCGCGCCGCGACCGGAAGTGCGTTCGAGGACATGGCGAAGGCGCAGTCGACCTATCGCCAGATGCTGGTCCCGTACACGTTCCTGGAAGCCGGCGCGGGCTTCAACAGCGTGCTGTACTCGCAGGCCAAGAACATCGTGCGCGGCACCGCGGAGCGCAACAAGCCGAACGCCGATCGACTGCGCGAATACGCCGAGTCGAGCCTGGGCCTGCTGGTGCAGGGGCTGAAGGCCAAGACACCGGTTTACCCCGAGCTCGAGCGCCTGAAGCTCTCCTACTCGCTCGAGCGCATGCGCGAGTGGCTCGGCCCGGACGCTGAGATCGTGCGGCAGGTGATGGGCAACGAGTCACCCGACACGCTCGCAGCGAAGCTCGTGAACGGCTCGAAGCTCGCCGATCCTGCGGTTCGCATGGCGCTGTGGGAGGGCGGTGCGGCGGCCGTGGCGGCGTCCGACGACCCGATGATCGTGCTCGCGCGTTCGGTCGATCCGACGGCGCGCGCAACGCGCAAGCGCTACGAGGACGAAGTGGAAGCGCCGACGCGCAGCGCCGCCGAGCGCATCGCCCGGGCGCGCTTCAAGATCAAGGGGACGGGCACCTATCCGGATGCGACGTTCACGCTGCGCCTGAACACGGGCACGGTGCAGGGCTGGGTGGAGAACGGACAGCAGGTCGAGCCGTTCACGCAACTCAGCCGCCTGTTCGAGCGCGCCACCGGCCAGCCACCGTTCCTCGTGCCGGACACGTGGATGAAGGCGAAGAGCAACCTGGACCTGTCGACGCGCTACAACCTCTCGACCAACAACGACATCGTGGGCGGCAACTCGGGCAGCCCGCTGATCGACGCCCGGGGCCAGATCGTGGGCCTCATGTTCGACGGCAACATCCACTCGATCTCCGGCTCGTACTGGTTCGACACCGAGAAGAACCGGGCCGTGGCGGTGCACCCGGCGATCATGCGCGAGGCGCTGACCAAGGTTTACGGCGCGGACGCCCTGTTCAAAGAAATGAGCGGGAAGAACTAGGAGCGAGGCAGAGCCACAGAAACACACAGAAGCACACGGAAAGAAGAAGGGACGGTCGGAACGCCTTTCCCTTTCTGTGTGTTTCCGTGTGTTTCTGTGGCTAATCCCCTTTCACCGCCACGATCCGGAACTTCACTTTCAGCTCGTCCTGAACGGCCAGGGCGCCGAGCATGACGGTATAGGGCGTCAGTCCGAGGTCGGTCTGTGCGAGGGCGAACTCGCCCTGCGCCTCGACGCGCCCCGGTGAGTGCCGCGCGCTCACCGGGATCGTGATCTCCCGGGTCTGGTCCTTGATGCGCACGCGCGTGCGGACCTGCATCTGTTCGCGCGTGCCGGTGATCGCCAGCGCGGTGAGCGTGATGCCGGGATGGCGGTCGGCGTCGAGAAGCTGCGGGCCCAGCATGTTCTTGCGCGTGCCCTGGCGCGCCGTCTCCGGCACCTCGGACGCAAAGTCCGCGCCCTCCTCGGATCGCATCTGCGGATCGTCGACCTCGAGCAGCGCCACCGGCATCACGATCTGCAGGCCGCTGCGCGAGACGTCCTCGTGCACCCACACCTTGCCGCTGAGATTGTGCGAGCTCACCACGTGATTGTGGCCGGCGGAGGAGAGCTTGCCGCCGCGGTACACCAGGATCTTCACCTGCGATTCATCGGCGACGACGCGATGCTCGACCGCCCCGGCCTGTGGCTGCACCGGCTCTTCGGCCGGCGCGGGCTGTGCTTCGGGGGGCGGCGCGGGTTTGCGTGGCGCGGGACACGCGCTCAGTAGCAACGCAAGAGCCAGGATCGCGCCGATTCGGACGTTCTGATGCATTTGTTGCACTCTGGAGCGGGAACTCACAGGGCCTCAAGCGACTTTAGACAGTTCCGTCTAGTATGTTGCGTCAGTGGCCGTCCCGGATCGTTCCCGGGCAGGCTGGACGCGTGGAGAACCCGACCGATGGCGCTGACTAACAGCCTGACGCAGTGGGGCGCGGTGTCCAAGACGCTGCACTGGCTGATCGTCGTGCTGATCATCGTGCAGTACACGCTGGCCGAAGCGGTGGAGGACATGTCCGGCTACGGCAAGCTCGTGACGCTCGCCCGGCACAAGTCCATCGGGCTCACCATTCTCGGCCTCGCCATCCTGCGCCTGCTGTGGCGCTGGATGAATCCGACGCCCGAGCTGCCCGCGGGCATGAAGTCCTGGGAGCGCTGGGCCGCGAAGCTGTCGCACTTCCTGCTCTACGCGCTGCTGTTCGCGATGCCGCTCGCCGGCTGGGCGCTGTCGTCGGCGTCGAACTTCCCGGTCCGCTGGTTCGGCCTGGTGACGCTGCCGGACTTCGTTCCGGCCGACAAGGAGCTGCAGCACTTCTTCCACGATCTGCACGAGGGCCTGTTCAAGGTGCTCGTGACGCTCGCCGTCGTGCACGTGGCGGCCGCGCTCAGGCATCACTTCGTGAACAAGGACAACGTGCTCAAGCGCATGCTGCCGTTCGTGCGCGTACCCTGAGGTGACCATGCGAGTAGCGCTGCTCTTCACTGCCTGCGTGGCCGGACTCGCGGCTGCCGCGGCTGTCACCGGGCCGGTCGATTACCCCAGGAGCAACGTGGGCTTCATAGCCACGCTCGACGGCGCGGACTTCGAAGGCAGGTTCGACAAGTTTCGCGCCGATGTCACGTTCTCCGAGCAGGACCTGGCGGGCAGCAGGTTCGACGTGACCATCGAGACCGCCTCGGTGAACACGCAGGACGAGGACCGCGACGAGCAGCTGCGCGCGCCGCAGCTGTTCGATGCAAAGAAGTATCCGCAGGCGCGCTTCCTCAGCACGTCGTTCGCCCGCAAGGCGCCCGGCTCCTACGAAGCCGTCGGCAAGCTCACCATTCGGGACGTCACCCGCGAGATCCGCGTGCCGTTCACCTACCAATCCGCAAACGAAGCAGGCAAGCCCTCTGCCTGGATCAAGGGCCAGACTACGATCCGGCGGCTGGACTTCGGTGTCGGCCAGGACGAGTGGAAAGAAACGGATTTCGTCGCGAACGAGGTGCGCATCGTCTTCGCGCTGCACCTCGCACCGGCAGCGGCGGCGCCGCCAAAGTAACGAACCGGCGCGCTACGGGCGCATCGCGCAAATGAAAAGGCCCCGGAGCTTTCGCCCCGGGGCCCGTTGGCTTCAGCGGTGTCGGCTGCTCAGTGCCCGCGCGTGTAATTTACGAACATGTTGAGCGTCGTCGTGCCCCGCGAACCGATACCGGCAGGATTGGCCGCACCGTCCGAGTACGTGTCCGTGTTGCCGTGCCAGTTGGCGTTGCCGCTGCTGGCGACGCGGCCAACCGCGTTGTTGGACCCGCTCAGAAGGCTCACCCAGTAGTAGCCGGCGGTGAGATTCGAGGGGTAGGTCGGGAAATACACCCAGCCGGCATTGCGCCCAGCGCTGATGTTCAGGCCGTTGCTCTGGACCACTAGCGTCCCGGGCACGCCACCGTTGTCCTTGTACAGCGCCATGCGCACCTGCTGGGAACCGCTCGGGCCGCCCTTGCCATCGATGTAGGCGGCCATGTTCAGCACCTTGCCCTTCTCGGACAGGTAGAACCGTGAGCCGCGCTTGTAGTTCGCGGACATACCGGGCGAGAAGATCGCCCCGCCACTGCTGCTCTTGCCGAAGCGCAGCGGGCGATCGGTGAGGCGCGTGAAGCCGACGACGGGCGCAGTCACCTGCTTGTACGTGGCCTGGTCGGACACGTGGGTCACGCCCTGGACATTGCGCCAGGCAAGCGTATCGGCCCGGTCCTTGCCGACCGCGAGGACGCGGCGGTGGCCGAGATTGGAGAACGTGCGGCCGGCCTGCAGGCGGTGGTACTCACTCGAGGACGAGTGGTGCTCCAGGACCGTGCCGTCGACGTATTTCTCGCCGGCAATGCCGCGCGAGTCGCCGCGGTCCCAGCGGCCGTTGTTGATGACGATGAAGTTGGGGTTGATCGCCCGACGCGAGGCGTCGAGGCGACGCACCAGGTCGACGTTACCGTCGGTCCACTGGTCCTTCTCCCACTGCGGCCAGGAGTTCCAGTTGGCGAGCGAGGTCCAGAGGCGTGCGCCGGTCACGTCCAGGAAGACGCCGTCGACCCTGTCTTCGCGCATGAGCTGCTCGACGTAGGCGACCACGCGGTTGCTCCACGCCGAGCCCTTGCGGATGTCGGTCAGCTTGCTCCCCGGGTAGTTGGCGCGGGCGCCGGCGGTCGGGTACGGCCACTTGGGCACGTTGTTGTAGCCGCCGTTGTAGTACGTCGCGTCGTTCGCGCAATGCATCGAGGTCGTGACTTCGATCGCGTTGACGTAAGAGATGATCTCGGCCCCGTTGGCGCGGGCCGACGCGAAGGCTGGATCGTAGCGATTGCAGTTGCTGGTGATGATCATTCCGCCCGGGTGTCCGTAGGCGGATGAGCCGGTATTGTAGTTGTACGCAATCCCAGCTGAGTTGGCCGGGTACGTGTTGGCAGCGTGGGCGGGCGTTGCGGAAAAAGTTACAACTGCAAGGCAAAGCAGTGCAACTCCTACACTGGAGTGCTTCATGATTCTCCCTCGCGTCTGGCGAAGTTGGAATTGACAATTTTGCGTTTACGTGCAGCTCGCAAACGCGGGACGCAGTCTAGCGAGTCGAGATCAGAATCCAAGACCAAAAACTGTCAGACATCCGCGACATCAGTCCTACGTGGGGTCCTACACATTCCTACAAGACGAGCACTGCGACTGGGCGGCGCGCATCTTGAGGCCCGATACGCGGGGCGTTAATCGGCAGTGACCCGAAGCTGGTGTGGGGACATCCCGCAATGCCGCACGCGATCGCGGTGCTCGCATCGCAGATTTTTTTTTTGCGCGAGTCGGTTTTCGTCCGATTTTTGCGGAGCGCGTCGCGATTTGGGGCGGCGAACGCGCGCTTTGCTCGCGCGCCGCGCGCAAATGCGCGCACCGAGGCGCGCGGAAAATGTGAATGTCCCCTTTTCTAGAAGGCGCTGCCGTCCTTGCGCGTGAATCTTCCGCCGGCGTACGCCAGGTCCACGTCGGGGTACCGGGCGCTGTCCGCCGGATCGCGATTACTGATCTCCAGGTACACCGCCGGCTGCGCGCTGCGATTGATGAGCTGGTGACCGTCCTCGACGCCGGCCTTGAAGCCCGCGCACATACCGGCGCGCAGCACCTGCTCTCCGGCCTCCGACCTCAACACCACCTCGCCCTCGAGCACGTACACGAGCTCGTCCTCGTGCGTGTGCCAGTGGCGCATGGAGGACTCCTTCCCCGGCATGAGGGTGGTCCTGTTGATGCCGATCCGGGTCAGACCGCAGGCGTCGCCGAGCGCCCGCTTCTCGCGCGGCAGAACGCGCGAGCGGTACGGTTCCGGGTAGCCCGACGTGCTGCGCGCGGTCAGCGTGGCCGGATCGATCGCAGGTTTTTCCAATGGCATGAATGGGTTCTCCGCGTCCACGCTATTATGCCGCCCGTCCCGCCAGCGGAACGGATTGAATGCCCCAGCGCTTCGACGACGTCGGCGAATGCGTCGAGACTGTCCTGCGTCGCGTCGGCAAGCGCATCGTGCTGGCGCTGCCGCTCGCCTTGGGCAAGCCGGTGCCGTTCGTCAACGAATTGTATCGACGCGCCGCGCGCGATCCTTCGATCGACCTGAAGATCATCACAGCCTTCAGCCTGAGCCGGCCGCGCGGTTCGAGCGACCTGGAGCGCAGGTTCCTCGATCCGTTCGTCGCGAGGGTGTTCGGCGATTACCCGGACCTCGATTACGTCGCCGCGACGAAGGCGGGCACCCTGCCGGCGAACGTGGAGGTGATCGAATTCTTCCTGGAGACCGGGCAATACCTGGGCTCGCCGTACGCGCAGCAGCACTATCTGAGCGCGAACTACACGCACGTGGCCCGCGACGTGCTCGCGCGCGGCGTGAACGTCATCGCCCACCTCATCGCGACGCGAACCATCGACGGGCGCGAACAGGTGAGCCTGAGCTGCAACCCGGACGTGACGCTCGACCTGTTGCCCGCGATCGAAGCCCGGCGGCGCGCGGGGCACGAGATCGTGATGGTCGGCGAGGTGAACGGGAACCTGCCGTTCATGCTCGGCGACGCGCAGGTGCCGCCCGAGACCTTCGACTTCGTGCTGGAGCATCCGCGCTACGAGTTCGACCTGTTCGCCCCGCCGAACCTTGCGCTCGGCACGGCCGACCACCTGATCGGCCTCTACGCCAGCATGCTGGTGCGCGACGGCGGCACCCTGCAGCTGGGCATTGGCGAGCTGGGCGATGCGATCGTCTACGCCCTGCAGCTGCGTCATCAGCAGAACGCGACTTGGCGGCAGGCCCTCGACCATCTCGGCGCAGCGCGGCGCTTCGGCGAGCTGGCGGAGTCGATCGGCGGCACCGGCATCTTCGAGCACGGCGTGTATGGCTGCACCGAGATGTTCGTGGACGGATTCCTGGACCTGTATCGCTCGGGGATCCTGAAGCGCCGCGTCTATCCGCACCTGCAGGTGCAGCGCCTGCTCAACGCCGGCCGGATGAACGAGACGCTGAACGCCGACGTGCTCGATGAGCTGATCGCGGACGGCATGGCGCCCCTGATCAACGCCGCCGAATTCGCCAGGCTGCAGGCCGTCGGCGTGTTCGACGCCGAGTGCGTGCACGACGGCCATCGCATCCGCACCCCGCGCGGCGGTTGGGTGCCCGCGGACCTTTCCGATCGCGAGGCGCGCGCGACCATCGCAGGGGAGTGCATCGGCCGCCGCCTGCGCGGCGGCGTCCTGGTGCACGGCGCCTTCTTCCTGGGGCCGCGCGGCTTCTATGGAGCGCTGCGCGAGCTGCCCGACGTGGAGCGCGCACAGTTCAACATGACGAGCGTCGGCTTCATCAACCAGGTCACGGGCGAGGACATCGCGCTGCGCATCGCGCAGCGCCGCGACGCCCGCTTCATCAACACCTCGATGATGATGACGTTGCTGGGCGGCGCGATCTCCGACCAGCTCGAGGACGGCCGAGTCGTCAGCGGCGTCGGTGGGCAGTTCAACTTCGTCGCCATGGCGCATGCCCTGCCCGATGCGCGCTCCATCCTGGCCGTGCGCGCCACGCGTGCGAAGGACGGGCGCGTTTCGTCGAACATCCTGTGGAGTTACGGGCACGTCACGATCCCCCGCCACCTGCGCGACATCGTGATCACGGAGTACGGCATCGCCGACCTGCGCGGCAAGACCGACGCGGAGTGCATCGCGGCGATGCTGGCCGTGACCGATTCGCGTTTTCAGGGCGATCTGCTCTCGCGCGCAAAGGCTGCCGGCAAGCTGCCGCGCGACTTTCAGATTCCCGACGCGCACCGCAACAACACGCCGGCCGCGCTGGAGCGCGCCCTCGCGGGTCATCGGCGCGGCGGACTGTTCTCGGAGTTCCCCTTCGGCACGGACTTCACCAGCGAGGAGATCGTACTGGCGCGCGCGCTCAAGAGCCTGCGGGGGAGAACGAGCACGCTGCCCGGAAAGCTCGCGGCGCTTGCGGGCGCGCTGGTCTCGGGCCGGCCGGACGATGACACGAGGTCCTACCTCGCGCGCATGAACATGCTCGACGAGCGTGGAGTCAAGCAGCGCCTGCTGCGGCGAATGCTGGCGAGCGCGGTGCGCGAGGCGTTGCGGCACCGTCCTGATAACGGCGCCTGATCGAGATAGCGTCGGCGACGCGTTCACGCGGCCGCAATATTTCCGCCACAGCGACTTAATGCCGCCGATGGAACATGCGCTCGCATCGCGGCCAAGGCCGAGTGGTCCGGCGGTCGCGGCCTCGGGTCCCGGCGATCCGGCAGTCGTCAACCCATGTCGGGTAGCAAGGACGGACGCGGTAAGTCCAGACGTCGCGCGCCCCGAGTCCCAGGCGGGGGCCACTCCCCGCCCCGACGTCGTTGCGGTCTCACAAGCCGGGTCAGCCGGCGGGTAACCGGCTTCCCGGAGGATCCAGCGGCGCCGTCATCGCGTTCTTGACGCCCGCGATCGGCGGCACCGTCATTCCGGAAACCAGCCGCGCGAGCACCCGCTCACCGATGGGCAATCGCGATGCCGGTGCCGCGAGCCAGTCACGCAGCCAGGGCAGCACGCGACTATCGGATTGATAGAACGGGGTGAACGTCGCGCTCGCCCACTGGAACAGGCGCACGTGCCAGTAGCGCATGCGTGCGTACGCGCGCAGCGCGGCGCGCAGATTCTCGTGCGCCTGCAGCGCGAGGCTCAGAGCCATCGCGTCCAACAGGGCCATGTTCGCACCCTGCCCGAGCTGCGGGCTGGTGGAGCGACCCGAATCGCCGACGTGCACGAGCCGCTCGGAATACGGCCGGGGCGCGGTGAAGTGATCGTACTGCGCGAACGTGAGCTGCTCGGGCGAGTCGATCGCATCCACGACGCTCTGCGTCTCCGGCCACAGCTGCACCACGTCGGCTTTCCACGCCGCGAGCCCGCGCGCCTTCCAGCTCGGTACCTGGCTGCGTTTCAGGCTCCAGAAGAACGTCGCGAGAAGCGGTTCGTCCGCCGCGCGCCGCCCGACGGGCAAGACCCCAGCCATGGCGGATGCACGCCGATACCGCTGCTCCAGCGCATCCGGACGCATCGAGGTGCCAGCAGGCCAGGGCACGTTGGTCCACAGCGCGCCGTACTCCAGCACCGTGCGCCGCGCGATGCCGGCAGCCAGCGCGGAGTTGGCTCCCAACGCGTCGACGACGAGGTCGAAATCGCCGAGGCGCATGCCGTCGCTGGCGAGCAGCACGGCACGCTCGCCGGTGCGATCGAGCGCCGCGATCGTGACCCCGGCCGTGATGGGAATTCCCGCCGCCACGACTGCCTCGTGCAACAGACCGAACAGTGCCGCGCGATGGACGGCAATCGCATGAGCGCCGCCGCCGAGCGCGGCATAGCGCACGTCCAGCACGACGCGCTGCGAAGGCACGACGCGCCCGAACAGCCGCTCGATGCGCGCACCGAGTGCCGCGATGCGGTCGTGCAGCCCCAGCTCGGCGAGCACACCCAGACCGGTAGGCTGGAGGATCAGTCCCGAGCCGACCGGCCGCGGCGTTTGGAAACGTTCGAAAATGCGCACGCGGTGCCCGATGCGATGCAAGAGAAGCGCGGCGGCCAGGCCCGCGGGACCGCAGCCGCAGATCGCGACGTCCAGCGGACGCCGTGCCGGCTCAGGGCGCGGCGTACACGACCTCGAATTGCTGGAACAGCACGATCATGTCCTCAGTGGGCCCGCGACCGATCTTCTGCAGTGCCGCGGTCCAGTACGGCCAATGAATCCTGCGCCACGCCTCGACGCTGCGCGCCAGCGGCCCCTCGTGCCGCGTCTGCTCGACGCCGATGTCGCGATAGGGAACGGACGATACGTTCAGAATGCGGATGGCGCAGCCCGGCGCACCTTCGTAGTCGGTGACGATGTACACGTCGCCGCGCCGGGGCAGCGGCTCGCCGCTCGCCTCGTGCTCCCAGAGCAGCGAGAACGTCGCCGTCTTCTCGCCCGCAACGATGAGGTTCAGCAGGTTGCGGCACACGTCGGGTGTGTTGCCGAAACGGCGCACGCGGGGCTCCACGGCCGCAAGATCCGGTCTCGCGCGCCGGCATTCCTCCCAGAAGCTTCCAGTCGCACTCGCCGTCACTTCGCCCTTCGGGCACGCCCGCGGCGCGCCGTCGTGTTCTTCTTCGCCGCCTTTTTCTTCGGCGTGACCTTTTTCTTCGAGGCTGCCTTTTTCTTCAGCGCCTTTTTCTTCGGCGCCTCTTGCTTCGGTGCCTGCTTCTTCACAACAGCGTTCTTCCTTCCCTTTTCCGTGTGCTTCTGTGTGTTTCCGTGGCCGCTCCCCGACTCTTCCACCCCCCGCAGCTGGTCGAGGATGGCCGGATTCTCCAGCGTGGACACGTCCTGCGTGATCTCTTCCCCGCGCGCGAGCGCCCGCAACAGGCGCCGCATGATCTTGCCCGAGCGCGTCTTGGGCAAGTTGTCGGCGAAGCGGATGTCGTCCGGCTTCGCGATCGCGCCGAGCTGTTCGCTCACCCACTCGCGCAGCTCGCGCGCGAACGCCGACGTGTCGCCCGTCGGCCGCGGCCCCTTGCACACCACGTACGCGAACACGGACTCGCCCTTCACCTCGTGCTGCCGACCGACGACCGCTGCCTCCGCGACGCGCGCGTGCGCCACGAGCGCGGATTCGATCTCCATGGTGCCGAGACGGTGGCCGGCAACGTTCAGAACGTCGTCGATGCGGCCCATGATCCAGTAGTAGCCGTCAGCGTCACGGTGCGCGCTGTCGCCGGCAACGTAATAGCGCTTCTGGAACTTCTCCCAGTACGTGCTCACGTAGCGCTGGTTGTCGCCCCAGATCGTTCGCAGCATCGAGGGCCAGGGCTTGCGCACGACGAGGTAACCGCCCTCGTCGGGCTCGGTGACCGAATTGCCCTGCTCGTCGACGATGTCCGCGACGATGCCGGGCAGCGGGCGAGTGCACGAGCCGGGTTTCGTGGGCGTCACGCCGGGCACCGGCGAAATGAGGATCGCGCCCGTCTCGGTCTGCCACCACGTGTCGACGATGGGGCAACGGCCCTTGCCGATCACGCGGTGGTACCACATCCACGCCTCGGGATTGATCGGCTCGCCGACGGAACCGAGCAGGCGCAGCTTCGACAGGTCGTACTTCGCGGGAATGTCCTCCCCCAGCTTCATCAGCGCACGGATCGCGGTCGGCGCGGTATAGAAGACCGTGACGCCGTGGTCCTGGCAGATCTTCCAGAAGCGCCCGCCGTCGGGAAACGTCGGCGCGCCCTCGTACATGACCAGCGTCGCGCCGTTCGCGAGCGGGCCGTACGCGACATAGCTGTGGCCGGTGACCCAGCCCACGTCCGCGGTGCACCAGAACACGTCGGAATCCTGCAGATCGAACACCCACTGCGTGGTGACTTTCGCGCCGAGGAGATAGCCCGCGCTGTTGTGCTGGATGCCCTTGGGCTTGCCGGTCGAGCCCGATGTATAGAGCAGGAACAGCGGATCTTCCGCGTTCACGTAAGTGGGCTCGCAGGTCGGTGGCTGGCCGGCGATGAAATCGCTCCACCACACGTCGCGGCCGGCCTGCATGCTCACCTCGGTACCGGTGCGCTCCAGCACGATCACCTTCTCGATCGTGGGGCATCCGGCCGCCAGCGCCTTGTCGGCGGCAGCCTTGAGCTGGATCACGTGACCGCCACGGTGTGCGCC
>DASTQG010000316.1:0-3557 GCA_035761885.1 Steroidobacteraceae bacterium
GATGAGCGGCCTGGACTACGAACGCGTGGTGCTGGCCGGCGGTCCGCTCGGCATCATGCAGGCGTGCCTGGACCTGGTGCTGCCGTACGTGCACGAGCGCAAGCAGTTCGGACAACCGATCGGGACCTTTCAGCTGATGCAGGCCAAGATCGCGGACATGTACACCACACTCAATGCCTGCCGCGCGTACGTCTATGCCGTGGCGCGGGCCTGCGACCGCGGGCAGACGACGCGCTTCGATGCGGCCGGTTGCATCCTGTACTCGGCCGAGAAAGCCACCACCTGCGCGCTCGAGGCGATCCAGGCGCTCGGCGGCAACGGCTACACCAACGAATTTCCCGCGGGCCGCCTGCTGCGCGATGCCAAGCTCTACGAGATCGGCGCCGGCACCAGCGAGATCCGCCGCATGCTGATCGGTCGCGAGCTGTACGAGGCGACGGGCTGAGATGCCGGTCATCCAGAGCGCCACGAGCCTCCAGTCCGAGGAGGCGCGACGCAACGCGCACGCCAACCGCGCGCTCGCCGCGGATCTGCGCGCGCTGGTGGCGCGCATCAGCGAAGGCGGTAGTGCCGAGGCGCGCGCCAAGCACACGGCTCGCGGCAAGCTCCTGGTGCGCGAGCGCGTGGCGCGATTGCTGGACCCCGGTTCGCCGTTCCTGGAAATCGGACAGCTGGCGGCCCACGAGCTCTACGATGACTGGATTCCTGCGGCCGGCCTGATCGCCGGCATCGGGCGCATCCGCGGTCAGCAGTGCATGGTGGTGGCGAACGACGCCACGGTGAAGGGCGGCACGTACTACCCGGTCACGGTGAAGAAGCACCTGCGCGCGCAGGAGATCGCGACCGACAACGAGCTGCCCTGCGTGTACCTGGTCGATTCCGGCGGCGCATTCCTGCCGCTGCAGGACCAGGTGTTTCCCGACCGGGAGCACTTCGGCCGCATCTTCTACAACCAGGCGCAGATGTCCGCGCGCGGCATTGCGCAGCTCGCCGTGGTGATGGGCTCGTGCACCGCGGGCGGAGCCTACGTGCCGGCGATGAGCGACGAGAGCATCATCGTGCGCGAGCAGGGCACGATCTTTCTCGGCGGTCCGCCGCTCGTGAAGGCAGCCACCGGCGAGATCGTCGATGCGGAAACGCTCGGCGGGGGCGACGTGCACAGCCGCACCTCCGGCGTCACCGATCACCTGGCCGAAGACGATGCGCATGCGCTCGAGATCGCGCGCACGCTGGTGGGCAACCTGAACCGGCCGACGCCTGCCCCGCCCACGGAAGGCTGGAGCCCGCCTCGCTATCCAGCCGAGGAGCTGTACTCGATCATTCCTCGCGACACGCGCTTTCCCTACGATGTGCGCGAGGTCATCGCGCGCATCGTCGACGGTTCCGAGCTCGACGAGTTCAAGGCGCTCTACGGCAAGACGCTGGTCTGCGGCTTCGCACGCATCGAGGGGCAGCCGGTGGGCATCGTCGCGAACAACGGCATCCTGTTCTCCGAATCCGCACTCAAGGGCGCGCACTTCATCGAGCTGTGCAACCGCCGTCGGATCCCCCTGCTGTTCCTGCAGAACATCACCGGCTTCATGGTGGGCCGCAAGTACGAGAACGCGGGCATAGCGAAGGACGGCGCGAAGATGGTGACGGCCGTCGCATGCGCGAGCGTGCCCAAGCTCACCGTGGTCATCGGCGGCTCGTTCGGTGCGGGCAACTATGCGATGTGCGGGCGCGCCTACGGCGGCCGTTTCCTTTGGATGTGGCCGAACGCGCGCATCTCGGTGATGGGCGGCGAGCAGGCCGCCACCGTGCTCGCGATCGTACGGCGCGAAGGACAGGAAGCGCGCGGAAAGCCGTGGCCGGCCGAGGACGAGGACAAGTTCCGAGCCGAGATACGCGACCAGTACGAAGCGCAGGGACACCCTTATTATGCGTCCGCGCGTCTTTGGGACGACGGCGTCATCGATCCTGCGGATACGCGCCGGGTGCTGGCGCTCGCGCTCGCGGTCTGCAACGGCGCTCCGGATCGCGGCGAGCAGCCCTACGGCGTATTCCGGATGTAACGCGCATGAGCCTGTTCGAGTCGGTGCTGATCGCGAACCGCGGCGAGATCGCTTGCCGCGTGATCCGAACCGCGCGACGGCTCGGGATCCGGACCATTGCCGTGTATTCCGACGCGGATGCGGGCGCGATGCACGTGCGCATGGCGGACGAGGCGTTGCGCATCGGACCCGCGCCCGCGCGTGAAAGCTATCTGGATGTCACCGCAATCCTGGACGCGGCACGCCGCAGCGGTGCCCGCGCGATTCATCCCGGTTACGGCTTTCTGTCGGAGAACGCGCAGTTCGCCGCCGCGTGCGCACAGGCGGGATTCGTGTTCGTGGGACCGCCGCCCGCCGCGATCACGGCGATGGGCTCGAAGATCGGCGCCAAGCAATTGATGGAGCGCGCCGGAGTACCGATCGTTCCGGGTTATCACGGCAATGCGCAGGACGATGCAACTTTGAGCGCTGCCGCGGCGAAAGTCGGTTTTCCGGTGCTCATCAAGGCCTCCGCCGGGGGCGGCGGCAAGGGCATGCGCATCGTGCGCTCGGCCGCTGAGCTCGCGCCCGCACTCTCCGGCGCGCGCCGCGAAGCGCTGAAGTCGTTCGGCGATGACAGCCTGCTCATCGAGCGCTACCTCACCGAGCCGCGGCACATCGAGATCCAGGTCTTCGCGGACTCGCACGGCGGCTGCATTCATCTGAACGAGCGCGATTGCTCGATCCAGCGCCGCCACCAGAAGATCATCGAGGAAGCGCCCGCGCCGGGCATGACCCCTGAGCGGCGCGCTGCCATGGGCGAGGCGGCGATCCGCGCCGCCCGCAGCGTCGGCTACGTCGGCGCCGGCACGATCGAGTTCATCGCCTCGGGCGATGAGTTTTATTTCATGGAGATGAACACGCGCCTGCAGGTCGAGCACCCGGTCACGGAGATGACGACGGGCGTGGACCTGGTCGAATGGCAATTGCGGATCGCCGCGGGCGAGCGCCTGCCTGCCACGCAGGCCGATGTCGCGCCCCGCGGGCATGCAATGGAAGTGCGCCTGTATGCCGAGGATCCCGCACGCGACTTCGTGCCCTCGACGGGCGTGCTCACGCACCTGCGCTGGCCGCAGGTCGACGCGCAGACGCGCATCGATACCGGCGTGGGGGCGGGAGACGAGATCACGATCCATTACGACCCGATGATCGCCAAGCTCATCGTGTCCGGGACCGATCGTGCGGCGACACTGCGCCGGTTGCGTGCCGCGCTCGCCGCGTGCGAAGTCGCCGGGGTGACGACCAATCTCGCCCTGCTGCAGGCGATCGCGGCGCAGCCGCAATTTGCCGCCGGCGCGGTGCACACGGGCTTCATCGCAGAGCACGAGCAGGAGCTGTTTCAGCCGATCGAGGCGTCGACGCGCGATCGATTGATAGCGCTCGCGGCGGTCGGCTGGCTGCTCAGGCACGATCGTCGACCCGACGGTCGATCCGACGGCGGATTCCACGCCGGGCCGTGGGATGCCCTCGATGGCTTCTGCCCCA
>DASTQG010000317.1:0-5573 GCA_035761885.1 Steroidobacteraceae bacterium
CGAAGCGCACCAGGCGGCGGTGTCCCAGGAACCAGGCGCGCGAAGGATGCTCGCTGAAGAGGAACCCCACGGTCTGGTTGATTTGCGGAAAACGCGCCACGCCCGGCGTCCTTGCCCACGTGCCGAGTATGATCGCGGCGAGCGCCAGCACGAACGTGGATCCGAGCAGCCAGGTCCAGAAGCTGCCCGACATCTCCAGGATTGCGGCCTTGCCGAGCCCGATCCCCGCGATCAGCACGAGATAGCTCACCATCACGATGCCGACGACCAGAGCCAGGGCTCTGAGATGCTGCGCGGGCTTTTCGGTCGCGAGGAACGTCTTCTGGTGGCCGAAGAACGAGTGCAGCGCGAGGGCGAGTAGCACGAAGCCGGCAGAGCACAGCACGACACCGGGCGCCCAGTCATCGCACCCTGCAATGCCTTCCTCGCGCAGCCAGTCGAACTGCAGCGAGCCGATGACCGCTGCGAGCCCCGCGATCAGGAACACCACGGTCCACACCGACAAGCGCACTTCGCGCCAGCGGAAGGGCTTGTCGGTCGGCGCGAAGCGCTGATCCGAATCGAGTGCGATCAGGGCCATGGCGAGATACAGCACTCCCGAGATCGCCGGCATGTGTTCCAGGCCGCGATCGTCGGCGACGCTCACGATGAAGACCGGCGCGAAGCCGAGCAGCGCGATCCAGAACGGGCTCTCGCGCCATCCTCGCCTCGGGTGCGGGTTGTCTGGATGCACCGGCAACGGCTTCCTGAGGTCCGGGTAGCGCCTGTGGAACGCACGCCGCGTGAACGTGGCCACCAGCAGGATCAGCAGGAAGCAAACCAGGATGCTGCCGTAGCGGAGCATGTCCTGCAGAGGGAAGATCTGGCGCGAGCGGATGCGCGCACCCTCCTCGCCCCACAGCACGCTGGTCAGCGCAGCTTCGCCCGACTGTGAGAGCCGGGCGAGAACCTGATCGTCCAGCGCGGACACGAAGATGCCGAGCAGCGCGCCGCCCGATGTGCCGATGACGTAGTTGACCTCCTGTGTGCGCTCCGGGGTTCCAGCCTCGGCTGGCGTGGACTGAGGCACCGGCGTGGCCCGCGCCTCGTCGCCGTTCGTGCCTCCCGTGGACGCATCAACTCCCGTCACCGGAGCGGCGTCGGCGGCTGGCTTGACCGTGGAATTGCGCAGCCGCTTGGTTCGATACAGCTCCTCCACCAACCGCGTCTGGTAGGCGGCCTTCACACCGCCGCCGGTCAGCACCAGCGCAAGACCTCCCTGCAGCGACCCTTCGATGCGCGCAGCCGCGACGTCGCCTTCGAGAAAAGCCCACAACTCGGGGATCGTGAAGCGGAAGTAGCGTCGTGAGATGGAGCCGTACTGGTGCAGCTTGTAGTTGTCCGCGTAGAAAGCCGCCAGGACACCCTTCTCCTTGCCCGGCTCGCCGAGCCAGCCGAGTCGGCCCTCGGTCGCCGCGGCGGCCGCATCCACCTGCACCGCGGCGATGGTTCGCTGCAGCTGCGGAAAGCTCGAAATGACGTGCCGATGGATCACCAGCACCTCCCGGTCGCGCGTTACCCAGGGGTCGTCCTCCGGCGCGCCTGGCGTATCCACGTACTCGAAATCCGCATGCGGAATCGCGTCGGGCGGCAGGAGCTGACGGAAAGCGATTCCCTGGGTGAGTCGCGTGAAGAACTGCTCGCGCTCACTTGCGGTCAGCTCCTGCTCGTCGGCAAAAACGGCGGCGCGCCACAGCAGGTGATCGACCGCCGCTGAAAGATGATGCGGCAGCAGGACTGTGGGCGGCTCAGCGGTGTCGTCGCGCACCCGCTTGAACAGGTTCTCGAAACTCGCCTGTCCCTGCGGCGTCGTGCCCTGCTGGGCGAGCCCGAGCGGGCGTACTTTGAGATCGAGCAGCTCGAACGGCGAGGTGTCGAGCACGAGATAGTCCTGCGGGAACGTACGCGGACTTTCCCGCGCGAGGATCGCGACGGCGAACTGCGGCAGAACCACCACCTGCAGGTGATCGTTCTCGAGCCAGCTCAACAGCTGGTAGGGACTGCCCGTCGCCGAGCTTACGCAGACCGATTGGAAACCGCTCCGGCCGAGCAGCAGATTGCTCGTCTGGATTTCCGCTGTCCCGGCCGGGAGGCCGAGCGTCAGCTGCAAGGGCTGGTCCGCGCCGCAAGTGGCCGACTGTCCTTGTGGAAGGTTCTGGGCGCGCTCGAGAACCGCGGCTTCGGCGACTCCCGCGCAGGCGAATATTGCTGCCGCCGTACAGTGGGCGAGCGCCCGGGCGACCAACCTGGCAATCGTGCGCATCTTTTTCTCCCTCGGCGCGTGAAGGTCCTATCGCGCGCACCGCTCCCTCACCCATTGCGCGAGAGTTCCCAGGAACTGCGAGCGCGCGGGCTCCAGCTCATTGTGCACCTCGTGGCGCTGTCCTGGATAGATCACCAGTTGCTTGTCCTGGCTCGCGAGCAGGCTCATGAGGTCGCGCGAGCCTTGCGGCGGCGCGATGCGGTCTTCGCTGCCGTGCATCGCGAGCCAGGGCATGTGCAGCTCTCGTGCGGCAGTGCGGCCTGTGCCGCAGGCCGTGGCGACGCCTTCCAGCAGGCGCAGCGTCACGGAACGCTCGACCAGCGGGTCCTCCACGTAGGCACGCTGCACCGCCGTGTCGTGCGAGAGTTCCTTCACACCCAGGAAGGAGCTGACGCGTGCGTGCGGCGCGAGCCTGGAAACGAATCGCAAGGGCGGCATCAGGAAAGGGGCAGCGCGTGCATACGCGGCGATCGGGCAACCGGAGGTTGCGATGCCACGCACCTGCCCGGCGATGCGTGCACCCGCGTCCAGCGTCACGAGCGCGCCCATGCTGTGCGCCCAAAGAAAGAGTGGCAGACCGGCGCGCGCGGCTGCGACACCCTGCACTACCTCGTGAAGGTCCTCCGAGAACTGCCCGAAGCGCTCGATGTCGGCGCGCTCGCCGGGCGAGCGGCCGTGACCGCGCTGGTCGTAGGCGAAGCAGGCGATCCCCTGTGCAGCGAAGCTCGTCATGGCCGCGCGGTAGCGTCCGCTGTGCTCGCTGATACCGTGCACGATGACGAGGCCGGCCACCGGTTGTGCAGGCAGCAGTGCCTCACCGAACAGCGGCGTCGCGATCAAGTGCGACAGCGGGATGAAACTCACCGCCCCATTGTAGCGAAGGGGCTGTTACCTGCCTGAACCAGGCGTTCGCGGACGCGGGGAGAGTTGCTTACAGGCCGTTCTTGCCGTGCTTGCGCACTGTGGCGACCAGGACGTCGCGGGCGTACGTGCACGCGGCGTGCAGCGCCTGCAGGTCGGCAGAACGTTCGATCTCGAGCTGCCGGTTGATGCCTTCGCGCGCCCACTCGAAGACGCTCGCCAGATGTTTCTGCGCATCCGGCGGCAGCAGGTCGCGCAGCGGAGCGACGGCACGATAGATTCCTTCCGCGCCTTCCTGCTGCTGTTCCTGGGCTGCCTCGAGCAAAGCGCGGCGCACGCCGGTGCTGCTCAGGTCATCGGCTGAATCGTCCGAACGCATCGCGACTCCCGCATGAAGTGAGCGCTTATTCTCCTCTTCGACGAAGCGCTTTCAACTGTAGTCGGATGCCGACAAATTCACGTGCGCGTGCGCGAAAACTGCGACAGCCAAGAGAGCCGGCAGCGCTGTCAACGCGCGCTGTCATCATCCGTTAACGAATGGATGGCCTGTCGACAGAGGCTGGAGGCGTGGGTCGGAATCGAACCGGCGTACACGGCTTTGCAGGCCGCTGCATGACCACTCTGCCACCACGCCAAACGAAGACTCTGAACGAAAAACCCCGGGACCGTTTCGTCCCGGGGTCTTTTCATGAACTGGAGCGGGAAACGAGGCTCGAACTCGCGACCTCAACCTTGGCAAGGTTGCGCTCTACCAACTGAGCTATTCCCGCTTGGGTCTCGAACGAGGGCCGCCATTGTAGTGGGGATCGAAAGGGTGTCAAGGACGAATGGATTCAAGGACCTGCGTGCGGGTCGCGTCAGCTGTTCTCCTTGAGCTCCGGCCAGGCGGCGCGCAGGTACTGCACCGCCGACCAGAGCGTGAGCACCGCTGCGATCACGGTCAGGATCAGCCCCAGTTCATAGGTAGGCATCCACAGGAAGTGCCAGCGGTACAGCAGCAGTGACAGGCCGACGATCTGCAGGATCGTCTTGAGCTTGCCCAGGCCCGACACCGCGACCTTGCGTCGCGCGCCGATCTCCGCCATCCACTCGCGCAGGGCCGAAACCGCGATCTCGCGCCCGATGATCACGATCGCGCACAGAGCCACGAGCACCTGCGACTTGAGCTCGAAGCCCAGGTCGTAGACCGGCTGGTTCGTGCGCGTCACCAGCAGCACGAGCGCGGTCGACACGATGAGCTTGTCCGCGACGGGATCGAGGAAAGCGCCCAGGCGCGAAGTCTGTCCCCACTTGCGCGCAAGGTACCCGTCGAAGGAGTCGGTGATGCCGGCGATCGCGAACAGGATGCCCGCCAGCGGATCGGACCACGGCGAGGGCAGGTAGAAGAGGATGATGATGCCGGGAATCGCGAAAATGCGGCCCCAGGTCAGCAGGTTCGGTATCGAGGTTGCGTTCGAGGGCAAGCGCTCAGGCTCCGGGGTGCAGGTGCTCGTAGATCGACTGTGCCAGCGGTTTGCCGATACCGCGCACCTGCGCGAGGTCGTCGACGCCCGCCCGCAGTATGCCTTGCAGGCCGCCGAACTGCTTCAGGAGCTCCCGCCGGCGTGCCGGGCCGAGGCCCGGGATGGCTTCCAGCGCCGATTCGTTGTGCCGCCGCGCCCGGCGCCGCCGGTGGCCCAGGATCGCGAAGCGATGCGCCTCGTCGCGCACGCGCTGGATCAGGTGCAACGCGGGTGAATCGGGCGGCAGCACGATCGGCTCATCCTGCTCCGGGGTGAACACGCGCTCCTGCCCCGGACGCCGGTCCGCTCCCTTGGCCACGCCTGCGACAGCGAGGCCCGGCAGCTCGAGCTCCCTGAGAACCTCGAGCGCCTGCGTGAGCTGTCCCTTGCCGCCATCGATGAGCAGGAGGTCCGGCATCGGCACCTCCCCCGCCTTCACGCGCTTGTAGCGGCGCGTGAGTGCCTGGCGCATCGCGCCGTAATCGTCACCGGGCTCGATGCCCGCGATGTTGAAGCGCCGGTAGTCGGACTTGACCGGGCCCTCCCGGCCGAACACCACGCACGACGCGACCGTGCCCTCCCCGCGCGTGTGGCTGATGTCGAAGCACTCGATGCGCTGTGGCGTCTCCGGCATGCGCAGCGCCTCGCGCACGGCCTCGAGGTTCAGCTCCACGCCCGCGCGGTTGGCGAGCTTCATGCGCAACGCCTGCGCGGCGTTGATCTGCGTCATCTGCGTCCAGCGGCGCGCGAGCCCGCGCGTCGCGTGACGGATGCGCACCCTGCGGCCGGCGCGCTCGGCGAGAGTCTGCGCGAGCGTCTGCGGATCCTCGATCGCCGTGTTGAGCACGATATCCTGCGGCACCTCGTGCGCGAAGTAGTACTGCGTGAGGAACGCTCCCATCACCTCC
>DASTQG010000318.1:0-7095 GCA_035761885.1 Steroidobacteraceae bacterium
ATCGTCTGGTCGTTCGACGTTCCGTCGGAGGGAGAATCGTGGGGGTTTCCGTCATCGCCGGTGGCGACACCCGCCGGCGTGTACGCCGCCGACGTGCACGGCCAGGTCTACCTCCTGACGGACCCCGGGTTCTAATCAGCGGAGCGGCAGAAAAGAAGCGGACAGTCCCCGGGCTAGTGGGCGCCGACGTTCTTGCCTTCCGCCGTACGCACCTCGCCGGCCTTCTTGCCCTCAGCGCGATCGACGCGCACGACCGTCGGGTTTTCCCACGGGCCGGTGATCTTGTAGTAGCCGCGCGCGATGCCCTTGAGCGGTTCCTTGAAAACCTGTGAGAAGAGCAGCACCGCCGCGCCAACCACCGGTCCGCCGGCGAGCGCGCCCACCACGGGCAGCGAATTGCCTACGCTTCCGGTGACGACGGCGGTCTGATCGTAGTCGCGAGCGCCCAGGCCCGTGCGCCCGACGATGCCGATCTCCGCCGCGGGTCCTTTGAGCAGCAGATTGCTCGTGTACGCATCGCCGTTGAGCAGCTGGAAGTCGCCGCGGATGCTGTCGAACGACAGACCCTTGCTGACGAAGTCGCTGAAATCGAGCGACAGGCGGCGTGGCAGCGCCGCGACGCTCATGAGTCCGAAGACGCGTCCCGCGCCGGGCTGCACGTTCAGCAGTTGACCATCGTCGATCTCCACGCGGATGTTGCCTGCGAGTCGCGCGGGCAGCGTCGCATCGGGCATTCCGGCCCAGTTGAGGTCGGCATCCACCAGCCCCTTCTTGCCCGTGAGCGCCGCGCCATAGCCGAGATCGAGCAGCGTCTGCTGCACGTCCGTGCTCTCGAGCTTGAGTGCGAGCGTGCCATGCATGCCCTTTGGCGTCCCCGCCAGCCAGGTGCCCGTACCGTTCGCGGCGAACGTCGGCGCCTGCGCGGCGAAGGACTGCAGCGTGAGGCCGTCGGGTCCGCGTACCAGCTCCGCGCGCACGAACCCGAGGCGCTTGCCCCATGCCTCCATCTGGGCGACCGAGGCTCGCACCGAAGGCCAGCGGCGCGGATCGGCGTCGCCGCTGCTCTTGTCCGCGGCCGGCTCGCGCGCGGCGCCGGCAACGGCCAGTGTCTCGGGCTCGCCGATCGACAATCTCGCCATGTTGAGCAACAGGGGCTCGGTGCCTGCGAAGTCGTACGGAACGAGGATGCTGCCGCGCGCGCGCGGTCCGTCCACGTTCACCGACCAGGATCGCTCGCCGGCGAGCAGGCTCGCGCTCACGTTCGGAAACTCGAAGCCGAACACCTCCAGCTCGCCCACGGTGAGATCGGCGCTGCGCAGGATCGCCGACACGGGCTTGCCGGCGCGGGCGTTGCCGGACGCGCCGCCGCCGAGCGCAAACCAGTCGCTCAGCGGCAGCGATTGCAGTGAGCCGCGCACCTCGAGTCCGTCCGCGGCCGGCAATGCGCCGGTTTCGCCGTCACCGAAACGCAGCACGCCGCGTGCGAACTGCCAGCGGTCGTCACGATCCACGATGCGCAATCGAGCGCGCGCCTCGCTGCCGTAGGACGCGCGCACCTGGGCCTCGCCCGGCATAGGCCATTCGACATCGACGCGCAGGGGTTGCGTGCTGGCGGCGGACTTGGCGAAGGGCGCCGGCAGACCGATGCTCGCGCCGCGCAGCGACGATTCCACGCGCACGTTCGGCGGGCGCCCGCTGCGTCGTTCACCGATCGGCAACCGCGCCGTTCCACGCCAGTCGAGGATTCCGTCCAGGCCCACGAACTGCGGTGCGCCCAGTGCCTGCGCGAGAGCCGGCGCGGGAGTCTGCGCCCGCACGCGGATCACGTTCTCCATGCGCCCGCTCACGTTCTCCGGCGCTGCGTCCACCCGCACCGGACCACCGAGATAGGTGCCGCTGACGCCCTCGGGCAGCGAGATCTCGCGATCGCGCAGGCGGAAGGTGCCCTGCAGCGCCGCGAGCGCGTGTTGCGTGTCCTGCAGCGAGACCTGCGCATCCGCGAGTTTCGCGGCGACGTCGATGCGGCGGCGCTCCATGTCCTTCACCGGCAGCATCAAGTCGACGCTCATGCCCGTGGCACCGGCGCCGCGCAACGCCATGAACTGCCGACCCAGCACCTCGCCGATGGGGCTCGCCTGCAGATAAGCGAGCGCGGCGCCCAGATCGCCGTGCGCGCGCGCCTTGATGGTGAGCTCGCCCGTCCGGAAGTCGGCGAACTGCGCGGTGCCTTCCGTGAGGCGCAGGCCGTTGAGCGTCCCGCCCTTCACGTGCCCCGTGAGGCCCTGGTTCCTGAATTCGATATCGCCGGCGAAGCCCTCCACGTCGGGCCATCCCGTCGCGTAGTGAAGCCGCAGTCCTTCGACCGGGAAGCTCACGCGAAACTCACCCCCACCATCACGGAACGGAAAGGCGCGCGTGGGGCCATCGAAGACGAACTCCCCCGAGGGCGCACGCCCCGCGAGGAACGCGGCGTCCAGCCACTCGAGTGTCTTGCCGTGCAGCTTGTTGACGGGCAGGTATCGCCAGCCTTCCTTCAGCGCCACGTCACTGAAGCGGCTGTGCAGCTTCAGCACGGGCGAGATGGCCGAGTCGGCGGGCAGGAGCAGCTCGGCATCGGTGCTGGCCGTCACGTGCGCGTTGCGAACCTGGAACTGCCGCGTCGCCACGCGCCAGCCATCCTGCTCACGGTTCCATACCAGCTGCCCACTCACGAGGTCCAGGGCCAGCGGCTCGCGAAACACATGCGGCAGCGCGAACAGCAAGCTCTTCGATTCCACGCTGAGGCGACCCGATGTCGGTGTCACGGACAGCTCGCCGTCCAGACCACGCACACCCGGAGTCTTTTCATACGCCTGGATACCAACGCCGCGCAGGCGCGCACCCGCCGTGAGCTGCGCCGCTCCGTCGGCGTCGCGCGCGTAGCTGGCGCGCAGACCGCGTACTTCGCCGGACGGCGCCAGTCCCAGCGCACGCTCGCGCCACGGTGCCTTGGGTGCGAGCGTTGCGAGGGGAAGCAGATTCTCCAGCTGCACGAAGCCGGCCTCCGCGTCCACGCGCTGCAACTGACCGTCGTTCAGGGTCCAGGCCACGACGGCTCGCGTCGGCTGCCAGCGCTTCAGCTCGGTCGACAGCTCGACATCTTTGCCTTCGAGCAGCAGCTGTTCGCCGCGGCGCTGCAGCTCCAGGTCGCCGGCGATCGTGACATAGCGCAGCGGCGGCAGACGCGAATCCTCGCCCACCAGTGCGACGTCCTGCAGTTGCAGCTTGAGCTCGCCGCTGCTGACCTGGCTGCCCCTGAAACCCACTCGGGCACGCAGGTCACCGTGCCCCGCGACCGGCGCGTTGATCGTCGTGCCGAAGAAACTCCTCCAGCCGGCGAGCTGCAGGCCACGTGCATCGAGGCGGGCGGTCCAGTCGAGCACACTCGGCTCGTCGAGTGCTCCGGCGGCTGCGCCGCTGAACTCCAGCTCGCGGCCCATCGCCGCGGGCAGCTCGATCTCGCCCTCGAGCGACAGGTCGTTGCGATCGCGCTCGAGCGTGAGGCTCACCTGATCGAGCACGAGGGCGCCCATTTCGCGCCTGAGATCGCGAAAGCTCACGTGCGCATCCACGATCTGCAGCTGCCCGGTCGGCAGGTCATCGACGCTGAAGCGGTTGCTGGCGTCCGGCTCCAGCGCGGCCTGCCCCTCCAGCTCGATGCGCCCGTCGAGCGTGCGCACCAGGCCGATGTGCGGCTCGATCAGGCGGATGCGGCCGGCCAACAGCTCCGCGCGGAACAGGACCCGCGGCAGGTCGACACCGACGCTGGCGGCGCGCGCACGCGCGAGCAGCGGGCCTCCGTCCGGTGCGAACACCTGTGCATCGGTGAAATACAGCTCCGGCCCGAACACGCGCCAACGCGCGTCGACGGTGCGAAAGCGCACGTCGAGGCGCGTGGTCTCGTTCACCCAGGCCTGGATCTGGGTGCGGTACTCGGGCACCTGGATCAGCGCGAGGCGCAGCGTCCCCAGCGCCAGCGCGAGCAGCACGACGATTGCGGCGAGCACTCCGAATGCCCAGCGCAGCACGCGGCGGCGCACGCTGCGGCGCGGCACCGGCGGGTTCGCCGCCGTCGCGGGAATCTGCGTTGCGTCCCCGGCGTCCACTACATCAGCACCACGTCGAACTGGTCCACGGAATACTGGGCCTCGGTCTGCAGGCGGATCGGCTTGCCCGTGAAGACTTCGAGCTCAGCGAGGGCCGCCGACTCCTCGTCGAGCAGCAGGTCGATGACGTCCTGGTGCGCGAGCACCATGAGTTCCTGGAAGTCGAACTGGCGGTTCTGGCGGACGATGTCGCGGAAGATCTCGTAGCACACCGTTTCTGCGCTCTTGACGAATCCGCGACCTTCGCAGGTGGGACAGCTGCCGCAGAGCAAATGTTCCAGGCTCTCGCGCGTGCGCTTGCGCGTCATTTCCACCAGTCCCAGGGGCGAAACGCTGGAGATGTGCGTCTTGGCGTGGTCGGCGTCGAGGTACTTCTCGAGCGCCTGGATCACCTGGCCGCGGTGCTCCTCCTCCTGCATGTCGATGAAATCGATGATGATGATCCCGCCGAGGTTGCGCAGGCGCAGCTGGCGCGCGATCGCGAGCGAGGCCTCGAGGTTGGTGCGGAAGATGGTCTCCTCGAGGTTGCGGTGCCCGACGTAGGCGCCGGTGTTCACGTCGATCGTCGTCATCGACTCGGTCTGGTCGATGATGAGGTAGCCGCCGGACTTCAGCTGCACCTTGCGATCGAGCGCCTTCTGGATCTCCTCCTCCACGCCGTGCAGGTCGAAAATGGGCCGCCCGTTCGCGTACAGCACGATCTTGTCGGCGCTCTCGGGCATGAACGTGCGCGCGAAGTCGCGCATGCGCTCGAACGCCGCGGGCAGATCCACGCTCACGCGATCGATGCCGGTATTGAGCAGGTCGCGCAGGATGCGCACCGAGAGCGGATGATCCTCGTGCACGAGGTTGCCGGGCGGCGTGCGCAGCCCCTTCTCGCGGATCACCTCCCACAGCCGCTCGAGGAACAGCATGTCCGCGCGCAATGCTTCGGGCGTCGCCCCGTCCGCCGCGGTGCGCACGATATAGCCGCCAGCGGCGTCCGCGGGCACGAACAGGCTCACCGCCTCGCGCAGGCGCTTGCGCTCCTGCTCGTCCTCGATGCGCGCCGACACGCCGATGCCGCGGCCCTTGGGCATGAAAACCAGGTAGCGTGAGGGAATGGAAGTGAAAGTCGTCAGGCGCGCGCCCTTGGTGCCCAGAGGATCCTTCAGGACCTGAACGAGGATCTCATCGCCCTCGTTGACCAGCTCACGGATGTTGTCGGTGCGCGGCGCCTCGAAGCCCTCGACCGGCTGGCTGGCCACCGGCACGGCGATGTCCGAGGCGTGCAGGAACGCCGTGCGCTCCAGGCCCACGTCGATGAAGGCGGCCTGCATGCCGGGCAGCACGCGCGAAACGCGGCCCTTGTAGATGTTGCCGAGCAGGCCGAGCCGGTTCGCCCGTTCGATGAACACTTCCTGCAGCACGCCGCTCTCGATGACGGCGGCGCGCGTCTCGCGGGAAGTGACATTGACCAGGATCTCGGCACTCATCGTCGGACAGCTTTCCTCAGGGTTTGCGCGCGGGCCCCAGGCCCGCGGCGCCCAGCAGGCGCGCAGTTTCGAACAGCGGCAGCCCCATCACGCCCGAATAGCTGCCTTCGATGCGCTCGATGAATACCGCGGCCCGTCCCTGGATCGCATAGGCACCGGCCTTGTCGCGCGGCTCGCCCGTGGCCCAATACTGCTCCGCTTCGTCCCTGGAAATCGGGCGGAACGTCACGAGACTCTCACTGAGTTGCGAGGCCATGCCCCCCGCATCGCGCAGGGCCACCGCCGTCAGCACCTGGTGCGTACGGCCGGACAGTTGCAGGAGCATTGCCAGGCCATCGGCCCGATCGCGCGGCTTGCCCAGAATGTCATCGCCGAGCACCACCGCGGTGTCGGCCGCTAGCACGACCTCGCGTTCGCGGTCGGCGAGGCGTTGCCAGCCAGCCTCGGCCTTCTCGCGCGCCAGGCGCACGACGTACTCGGGGGGCGCTTCGCCCGCACCACGCGATTCGTCCAGGTCGACCGGGGCGACCCGGTGCTCGACGCCGATCTGGTCAAGGAGCTCCCGGCGGCGGGGCGAGGCGGACGCCAGGACGAGCGCACGATCGGCCATCGAAGTTCAAAATCCCTTTCGGGTGAGTGGCTTACGGATGCCCGCCGCAACCGCGAGCGCAGGCGGCAGGATAGCATCCTGAACGGCTCGCAATGAACGCGCGATGAACGTGAAACGCGGAATTTGTTCGACGTCGCGACGCTGTGCGGCCGGTGGGCGCGGCGCCAGCGTTGCTCGTCAACGTTTATCGTCAGCGTTTTAGCGGCGCGACGAGACGCGACCACAGCGAGCCGGAGTCGCTCGCACGGTGGCTCGGATTATTGGAAATCTCCGCGAGCCGGCGCTCCGGCACGCGGGCGGCCGTGCTCAGCTCGATGATGGTATGCGTGCCCGTGGCGCCGATGTCGCGCCTGGGCACCACGCGTTGCTGCGAGAAACGCTCGCGTTCCGCGTTGGCCACGCGCGTGACCTGGGGAGACTCGAAGTAGCAACGCAGGTAGCCGGCGACCGCTTCGGCCGAGCCCGCGTCGGAGAAGAAGCCCAGGCGCAGAGCGTGCTTGAACGCGCCCTGGTGCATGCCGGCGACGCAATACAGGCGGTAGGCGTCGAAGATGTCGAGGTGCGGGACCTCATCCTGGTTGACTGCCTCGTCCGAGAGCGACAGCTGAATCGCGAAGTACTGCGAGGCGTGGTCGTCGGCGAGCTCCAGCGGCGTGAGCTCGCGGATCGTCTGCGTGCTGTCGACCTCCGGCAGCGGCTCGGACAGGACTTTCGCCGCCTTCGGCGCCTGCGCCACCGTCGCGGGTTCGATAGCCGGCTTCTTGCGCTCCGGCGCAGCGGGCGCGGGCTCGCGCACGCCAGTCTCGGACAATGAGCTGACTTCGAGCGCTTCGAGCACTTCGACGATGTCGGCATGCGGAAGCGG
>DASTQG010000319.1:0-4299 GCA_035761885.1 Steroidobacteraceae bacterium
GGCAGAGGTCTCTCGCGCAGCGCGCTGCGTAGCCCGTCGTCGCGCATCCCCAGCGCGGGCACGATGAGCGCGGCGAGCAGCACCGCCACGAAGAGTCCCCAGGCCCACGGCCGCTTGGCGAGGCGCGTCTGTGCGAGCTCCAGCAAGGGCCGCTCGCGAGCGGCTTCCGCAGTTCGTGCCGTGGCGTCGAGCTCGAACGTGAAGGCCAGATCGAAGCCTTCGGGGGGCGCGAAGAAGCGCAGCGTGTTCGAGCCGATGATCACCACATCGCCCGGCGCGAGAGCCGCATCGCGCGTCACGGCACCGTTCACCGTCACGCCCGCCAGCGCTCCGCTCGAAATCAACACGCGCTCGCCACGGCGGAAGATGCGCGCATGCTTCAGATCGACGCGGCGATCCTTGAGATGCAGCACCTGGTCGGTGGCGCGGCCGAGGGTGATCGCATCGCCCTCGAACAGCTTGTCGCGCTGCTCGACCGTGCCGCCGCTGCCCCGCGTCAGGAATCGGATGACGGCGCGCATGGGCTACCAGTAGACGAACACGCTGACCACGTGCGCGATCAGTGCGGCGAGCAGTGCGAAGGACAGAGGCACGTGGAAGTACAGCCAGATTTCGAGCCATGCCTTGATGCGCGCATCGCGCAGGAGTCTGCGCAGCAGCGCCTGGCGCGTGCTCACCAGCGACATGAGCTCGGCGATCTGCTGCGTGAGCGTGCCGTCGGTGCTGCGCGAAAGCCGGTCGCCCAACCATTCGAGCACCGCGCCCTGCTCGGGATTGGCCACCAGGTGCTCGCTGCCGTTGGGCAGCGCGACGCGCGAGGAATCCTTGCCCATGAGCAAGCGCCAGGCGCTGCCGCCGATCGCGGTGCGATCGCGATTGCTGACCATCACGTCGGCGTATTCACCGGGAATGCGCGCCGCGGCGCGCACACAGCGCTCATCGAGGCTCGCCAGCTCCTCGAGCATCTGCTCGCGCGTGAGGTTGCTGCGGTTGTCGCTCAGCGCGTGCGGATAGCGCAGGTAGGCGAACACGCCGAAGAACCCGCTCGCGATGACCGCACACATCAGCACGTAGGCGAGCGTGTGGACGTTCCACCCGAACTGCAGACCCGCATGCAGCGTGACCACGATGAGCAACGCGGCGCCGAGATAGACGTGCGCCGACAGCCAGCCCTGCACCTTGCCGAGGTTGGAGTGGTAGCTGCGCTTGCGGATGCCGAACGCGAGCAGCAGCAGAATCAACGCGGCGCCGACGCCGCCCAGCGTGTAGCCGAGCCAGGTGCCGCCGCTGGGGACGTCCAGCGGCTCATGCCAGGCATACGCCAAGACGCTCGCCGCACAGACGATCAGCGCAACCCAGAGGTAACGTTTTCGAGCGTAGGAAAGAATTGAAACGTGCATGGCTAGGACACGCCTGCAGTCCGCGACGATCGCGAAGAGGGGACGGCCTTTCCAGAACGCCGTGAATCCCTCCCTGGAGGCTCCGGGCGCGACGTCTTGTCGCGCACGGTCTGGAAAGGCCGCCCCCTCTCCGCGCTCGCCGCTAAAGAGCCCTGTCTATGCACCGCGTTCGTTCCTTCCCACCAGCTCGACGAACTTTTCCGGGCTGATGCGGATTGCGGCGCCGGTGGGACACGCGCGCACGCAGGCCGGGCCGCCGCTGAGGTCCTTGCACATGTCGCATTTGACGGCCTTCTTGGGCGCATCCTTCGCACCGCCGTCCTTCGCTCCGTTTGCCTTGCTGCTCTCGCCCGGCGCGTGGCCGAGGCCGAACAGCAGCCAGGACATCAGGCCCGGCTCGTGGGGCGCGGCGGCGGCCATCTGGATCACGCCGTAGGGGCAGTTGCGCTCGCAGTTGCCGCAGCCGATGCAGTTGTCGCGGATGAAGACTTCGCCGTTGGGCGCACGCCGGATCGCATCCGGCGGGCAGTCCTTCATGCAGTGCGGATCCTCGCAATGCCGGCACGAGGTGGGCACGTGCACGTGCGCAAACGTCGGCCCGGCCTCCCGGTCCAGGCGCGAGGTGCCGCCGTGCGTGCCCGCGCACGCCTTCTCGCAGTTGTCGCAGCCGACGCACAGCGTTTCGTCGATGAGCAGCACGTCGGTCGCCTCGCCCAGGCCCTGGCTCATCAGGAACGAGATCAGGTCGCCCGCCTGCGGCTGCCCCTGCATGCGCGTGTTGTCGGCGAGGCGCTTGCGCACCGTCGCCTGCACCTGCTGCGCGAGCTTCGGATTGTGGGACAGGAGCGTGGCAAAGCTCGGCGCATCGAGGCTCACCGTCTCGGTGGGAACGGTCGCCGTCACCGTGGCGCTGCGCCGCGTGCGGCCCATGAGTCCCATCTCGCCCACGTAGTTGCCCGCGGCGACGTAGGAGATCACCACGTCGCGGCCGCCGACGTTGCGCGCCACGGCCACCGAGCCGCTGCGGATCAGGTGCAGGCAGTCGGCTTCCTCGCCTTCGCGAAACAGTGCCTGGTCTGCCTTGAAGCGGTTGAGCTTCGCACCGGCCGCGACCTCCCTGAGCTCGTCGTAGCTCGCTTCGGGCGCAAAGCTGGACTGGATCGCGCGGATGATGAACTGCTCGTCGATGACGCGCCGCGCGCCCTCGACGGAGTTGATGAGCTTGAGGATCTCGCGCCGCGGCGACTCGACCAGCACGCAGCGCGCACCGGCGTACACGGTGCCGGAGCGGCGCCGTCCGGAGAGCAGGCTCATCTCGCCGAAGAACTGTCCGGCGCCGAGCGGCACGCGATGCTTCTGCTCCTCGCCCAGCTCGATCTCCACCGAGCCGTCGAGGATCGTGAAGAACGTGTTCGTGTAGTCGTTCTTGCGAAAGATCGTCTCGCCCGCTTTCGGCGTCAGCACGTTGCTGCCGAGGATCAGCTCGCGGAACAGCAGGGGGTTGATCTGCGCGTACAGCGGCACTCGTTCCTGCATCAGCTCGAGGGTCGCATCGACGCTCCTGCCGTAGGGGAGCGATGCGAACTTCTTCTCGAGCAGCGGATGGTCGGCCGGCTGGATCGAACGCCCGAGGATGTACTCGACCGTCTCGTAGCCCTGGTTCATGGCCTGCTTGATCAGCGGGTAGCCGCCGAGCGCGCCGATGACGTACAGGCCTTCGACGCTCGACTGGTAGCGCGCGCTGAGCGTGGGCAGCGAGGTCGGGTCCGGATTGGGGAACTGGATGCCGCAGGACTCGACGAACTTGCGCGGCGGAATCGCGCCGATGCGCGCGATGATGCGGTCGCAGGCGACCCGCGCCTCACCCTTGTCCGTGGCAAGCACGAGCGTGTACGGACGCGCGGCGCCCGCTTCGTTGCGCTCGATGCGCGCGCAGCTGGAGCGATAGAAGCAGCCGATGCGCCCCTCGTCGATCGCCTTGAGGATCAGGTTGAGGTTGCCTTCCTTGACGCGCGTGAACTCGTCGGTACGGTTGACGATGAACACCTGGTTCTGCTTCGTGAGCCCGATCGCATTCTCGATCGCGGCATCGCCCGCGCCCACGACCACGATGCTCTCGTCGCGAAACTCGTCCGGATCATCCAGGGTGTACTGCACGCACGGCAGCTCCTCGCCCGGCACGCCGAGCTTGCGCGGGTTGCCCTGCACGCCGATGGCGAACACCACGTGCGCGGCCGTCACGCGCTCGCCGCTCTTCAGCTCGATCTCGAACCGCGGCTTCGCGCCCGAGATCTTCACGACCTCCGCGCCAAAGCGCGCATTCACGCGGTGCTGAGTGAGTCCCGAACCCCAGCGTTGCAGCACGGTCTCACGCGTGCCTGCCTCGAAGGAAAGCGGGCTGCGCAGCGGCAGCACGTTCGGCTCCGCCATGACGTGCTTGCCCTTCTGGTAGCGCTGGATCGTGTTGGCGTGCGCGGGGCTCGCCTCCAGCAGCACGTGCGGCACGCCGAGCTCCGCGGCATGCGCGGCGGCGCTCAGGCCGCCCGGACCGGCGCCGATGATCGCTATCTGGAATTCGGCGGTCACGGACCTCGGAACACGACCACGCCGACGGCGTTGAAGATGCCCTGCCCGTCCTGCAGCGCGTACGTCAGGCCCGCGCCGCCCGGAACTCCGGGAACGGTGCTGCCGGGCGCGGTGAAGAATCCCTCGAAGGACCCCGTGGCGTTGCCGACGTCGTAGAACCCCGCGAAGTGGTGATCGGGCAGGCCGATCTGGGCGCCGATCGTGCCGGTGCCGGTCACCGCGAACGTGAACGCGTTCACCGTGAGGTTCAGCGAGCTGGCGACGCTCTGGTTGGCGAAGTCCGCCGAGAACGTCGCGTTGCCGAGCGTGCCCA
>DASTQG010000320.1:0-2102 GCA_035761885.1 Steroidobacteraceae bacterium
GCTTGGCCGCAGCGCGAATCAAGCCGGGCCAGCTCGAGCGGCTGCGCGCGATCGTCAAGCGCATGCGCGCGGCGGCCCGCGATGCGGAAGCGTATTTCCGGCTCAATATCGAGTTCCACGAGGCGCTTGCCGAAGCGGGCGGAAACCAGGCGCTCGCCGTGCACTACCGGCGCGTGGTGAACGAGCTGAATCTTTACCGGCGCGAGGCGATCCAGCGCAACCTCGAAGTCATCCCGGCCTCGACGAAAGAGCACGAAGCGATCGTCGACGCGATCGCGAAAGGTGAGGCCAGCGTCGCGGCCCGCCTGCTGTACGAGCACGTCATCGGCAGCCGCACGCGGCTGCTGCAAAAATCCCGAAAGGCCGCCTGAGCATGAGTCCCGATCGAGCCCCTGTTTTCGTGAATGGCCGAAAATACCGCTGGCCCGATGGCCCGCTCATCGTCGTGTGCATCGACGGCAGCGAGCCGGCGTATATGGAGGAGGCGATGCGCGCCGGCGTTGCGCCATTCCTTTCGCGCGTCCACGCCTCAGGCACCGCGCTGCTGGCTGATTGCGTCGTGCCGTCCTTCACCAACCCGAATAACCTGTCGATCGTGACCGGCGCGCCGCCAGCGGTGCACGGCATCTGCGGCAACTACTTCTTCGATCGTGAGAGCGGCGCTGAAGTGATGATGAACGATCCGAAGTACCTTCGGTGTGGCACGCTGCTCGCGGCGTTTGCCGATGCGGGCGCCAAGGTCGGGGTGGTCACCGCCAAGGACAAGCTGCGCATGCTTCTCGGCCACGGGCTCAGGGGTACCTGCTTCTCCGCCGAGAAGGCGGATGCGAAGATCGTGGAGCTCGTCGGCATGCCGGTGCCCTCGGTGTACAGCGCCGAGCTCTCCGAATTCGTGTTCGCGGCGGGCGTCAAGCTCATGGAGCGCGACCGCCTGGACATCATGTACCTTTCCACCACGGACTACGTGCAGCACAAGGCCGCGCCCGGCGCGGCGGCGGCCAACAGCTTCTACGCCATGATGGACCGCTACCTCGCGCGGCTGGACGCGCTCGGCTGCGCGATCGTGCTCACCGCCGACCACGGCATGAACGCGAAGCACCGCACCGACGGCTCGCCTCAAGTGATCTACCTTCAGGACGTGCTCGACGAGTGGCTCGGTGCGGGAATGGCGCGCGTCATCCTGCCCATCACCGATCCGTACGTCGTGCACCATGGGGCGCTCGGCTCCTTCGCGACGATTTACGTCCGGGACGAAGTCCGCGATCGGATCGCAGCGCTGGACGGAATCGAGGTGGTGTTGACGCGGGAGGACGCCGCGCGCCGCTTCGAGCTGCCGCCGGACCGTATCGGGGACCTCGTGGTCGTTAGCACGCGTCATGTGGTCATCGGCACGAGCCGCTCACGGCACGACCTTTCCGGCTTGAAGGAGCCACTGCGCTCGCACGGGGGCATATCCGAGCAGCGCGTGCCGCTGGTCTTGAATCGCCGCCTGTCGGGACTCAACACGGCGCGCAGGCTGCGCAACTTCGACGCCTTCGACCTCGCGCTGAATTACGTGCAGGAAAAGGTAGCGGCATGAGCGCGGTATTGAAGGACGCGGTGCGTCGTGAAGGTATGCGCATCGCCGGCGAGATAGTTCATCGCGACCACGTGATCGAAGTGTGCTTCCCCTATACGCGGGAGGTGGTGGCGACGGTGCCGAAAGCCACGGTGGACGATGTAAAGCGGGCGTTCCGCATCGCCCGCGAGTACAAGGCGACGCTTACGCGCTACGAGCGCTACAAGATCCTCATGCGCGCCGGCGAGACCATCGCGAGCCGCAAAGAGGAGATTGCGCGCCTTATCACCCTCGAGTCCGGTCTGTGCCTGAAGGATTCGCTCTACGAGGTCGGGCGGGCGAGCGACGTGCTCCTTTTTGCCGCGAACCAGGCGCTGGTCGACGACGGACAAGTCTTTTCCTGCGACCTCACGCACCATGGCAAGAGCCGCAAGGTCTACACGCTGCGCGAGCCGCTCATAGGCGCGATCTCGGCGATCACGCCGTTCAACCATCCGCTCAACCAGGTGATCCACAAGGTGGCGCCGGCGGTGGCGACCAACAG
>DASTQG010000321.1:0-3774 GCA_035761885.1 Steroidobacteraceae bacterium
AGCGCGAGGGCGGTGGCCCCGACCCGCTGCGCCTGTTCCTCGTCGACGTGATAGCGCTGCTGCATGGCGCGCACCGTGCGCTCGCGTGCGTCTTCGTTGCGCAGGCGTCCGAGCATGTCGTAGAGCAGGCCTTCGCGCAGCGCGCCCTCGGCCACGCGCATCTCCGCGACGCCGAGCGCCTCGAACAACTCGGCGAGGATCGCAAGTCCCCCGGGAAAGACCGGCGCGCGCTCGGGCGTGACTTCCGGCAGGTGGATCTGCGACACGTTGCCCGCCTCGATCGTCTCGCCGATCAGCCGCTCGATACCGGCGCGCGTGACCGTGGTCGCGCTCGGCTCGAAGTGGCGAATCAGCTCGGCGATGACGCGGATGGTGCCGGAGCTCCCGAACGCGCGCTCCCAGCCCTGCGAACGGAACGCGGCCTGGATCGGTTCGAGCTGCAGACGCGCATCGACGCGCGCGCGGCGAAAGCGCTTCTCGGACACCTTGCCGTCCGGGAAATGCGCCAGGCTCATGCTCACACAACCCATGTGCAGGCTCTCGAGCTTCTGCGCGTCGAACTGCTCGCCGATGATGAGCTCGGTGCTGCCGCCGCCGATATCCACCACCAGACGCTTGCCCGGCTCGTTGGGCGTGGTGTTGGCCACGCCGACGTAGATGAGGCGCGCTTCCTCGATGCCCGAGATGATCTCGATCGGATGGCCGAGCGCTTCACGCGCGCGCTCGAGGAACAACTGCTTGCGGTGCGCCTTGCGCAGCGTGTTGGTGCCCACCACGCGCACGCTGTCGGCCTGCATGTCGCGCAGGCGCTGGCCGAAGCGCTGCAGGCATTCGAGTGCGCGGGTGGCGGACGCCTTGTCGATGCGCCCCTGCTCGTCGAGGCCGGCCGCCAGGCGCACCATCTCGCGCAGGCGGTCGAGGATCACGATCTGGCCGTGCGAATAGCGGGCGACGACCATGTGGAAGCTGTTCGATCCGAGATCGACAGCCGCCATGACGTCGGGAGTCTTGCCGCTCTTGCTCAGGCGGTCCGGACCGCGGTCTAGACGTTGAAGGACGACCCGCAGCCGCAGGTCGTGGCGGCGTTCGGGTTGCGGATCACGAACTGCGCGCCCTCGAGGTCCTCGCGATAGTCGATCTCGGCGCCGATCAGGTACTGCAGGCTCATCGGGTCCACGAGCAGCTTCACCCCCGCATTCTCGACACAGGTATCGCCGTCCTCGATCTTCTCGTCGAACGTGAAGCCGTACTGGAAGCCCGAGCAGCCGCCGCCGGACACGAACACGCGCAGCTTGAGGTTGGGGTTCTCCTCGCCGCGGATCAGCTCGCCGACCTTGTGCGCGGCGGCGTCCGTGAAGGTCAGCGAGGGCGCGATGGGCGCCTCGGGCAGGGCTGGGCTGGGTTCTGTCATGTGAAAAATCCGTCCTGGAGGGCAGTCTAGCGATGCCGCACGCGAAGGGTCAAAAAACTGCGCGGCCCGATCAGGCAGTGGGAGGATCGGCTGCGACGGGTGTCGCCGCCGCGGGCCCGCTGAGGGCCTCGTGGATGAGCTTGCCGTTGATCTGTGCGCCCATCGCCATCTCGATGACGCCGTAGTAAACGTTACCGCTGACCCGTGCTTTCGCGCCCAGCTCGACCCGCTCGCGCGCGATGATGTCACCTTTCACGGTGCCATTGAGCACCACGTGGGGCACTTCGACCGAGCCCTCGATGCAGCCGTGCTCGCTCACGCTCAGCACGGAGGTGACGCCCGCTTCGGCGCGCACGTTGCCGGTCACCTGTCCATCCAGGTGAAAGCCCCCACCGAACTGCACGTCCCCGTTGATGCGGGTGGAACGCCCGATCAGGGTATCGATGCTGCGGTTGGTTTCGGACGCGTTGCGCTTGAACATGAAAGCTCCTCGTGACGGATGATACCCCGGCGGCGCGCGCGAAGGTCACCGAGGGTGACGGCAGCCGGCCGTGATGCCTGGGGAACCCGCGCCTGCGCAAGGTTTCCCTAAGTTTCAGGTGTTCTGGATGGCCCAGTCGAACGACTGCGTCGCAGGAGCGCTGGCGCGCCCCGAGGCCCGCACCTCGACGGTCACCCGCACCGGCGTAAAGCCCTCCGGCAGCTGGACCTCCTGCTCCACGTCCTGGAAATAGCGGAACGAGAAGGACACCTGCGCCCGCCCGTCGGGGGCGAGTCGTGCCAGGTTGTAGCTGACGGGTCGACCCTTCTCGGTCCCCTCCACCGTGAGCGCCACCGTTCCGTTCACGGTGTTCTCCGCGCGCGCGCCCTGCACCAGCACCAGTTGCAGGCGATAGCGGCGCGCCGCGTTCGCCGTGGCCACGCGCAGCCGCTGCACTTTTACGTTCGGCGCGCCCACGCTCGCGCTGACGATACCGCGGTAGAACTGCAGGTCCTGCGTCTGCCGCGCCACCTGCGTCTGCAGCTCCGTGACCGAGCGTGCCAGCTCCTCGCGCTCCTGTTGCTGACTCACGCGGCCGGTCTCGAGCTCCGCGACCTTGGCACGCAGTTCCGCGTTCGCCTTCTCGAGCCGCTCGAGCGCCACTTCCTGCTCGCGCCGCTGCTGACCGGCCGACAGGCGATCGTAGCCGCCGTCGAAGCGGCCGAGCTCGTAGGTGAGATAGAGCGCGAGGGGCGTAAAGGCGATCAGCGCCCCCCACAACAGGCGCCGCACCCAGGGGTGCCGCTGGCGTATGACGAGAGTGGTCGGCTCAGGCATCAACGCGCTCGTCGCGACGAATTCCTGCGATGGCGCCGCTCAGGCGTACGCGTGGAGCGCGGGGCCGCGATCGTGTCGCGCTGCGCCCACCAGTCCGGGTACACCGGCAGGCCCTGCGGGAACGCGATTTTCCCCAGCTCGTGCAGCGCGTCCGCATACACCTGGCGCTTGAAGTAGATGACCTCGCGCACCGGCGTCCAATAGGACACCCAGCGCCAGTCTTCGAACTCGGGCTCCGCCGTGGCATCGAAACGCACGCGCTTCTCGTCGCCTTCCAGGCGCAGCAGGTACCAGCGCTGCTTCTGCCCGACGCACAGAGGCGAGGAATTGCGCCGCACGTACTGCGGCGGCAGCCGGTAGCGAAGCCAGGAGCTCGTGCTGCCGAGCACGCTCACGTCGGCCGGATCCAGGCCGATCTCCTCGTTGAGCTCGCGATACAGCGCCGCCTCGACGTCCTCGTCCGGACGGATCCCGCCCTGAGGAAACTGCCAGCCGCGCCCGCCGGTGCGCCCGCCGAGAAACAGCTGGCCGTCCGGATGCATGAGGACGATGCCGACGTTGGCGCGAAAGCCGTCGGCGTCGATCGAGTCCTGCTGCGTGGGTTCGAAGCTCGGCATGACCAGCGCATTCTTGCACACTTCGGCGCCACTATTGTCCCTGGCCCGGCGTGTCAGTAGGCTTGCCGCGGCCGCACCGAGCGGGAGCTTCGTGAAACGCACTTCACTCATGCTGTTGCTGGGCGGCCTGGCCCTCGCCGCGGTGCTGGCCATCGTGGCGGCACTGTCGATCGGCAGCGCGATCTCGGACCCGGTCCAGTTCTGGATGCAAGCCCTGCAGGACGAGCATTCGCTCGCGCGCACGCTCGCGCTCGAGCTGCGCCTGCCGCGCGCGCTGCAGGCCTTCGCGATCGGCGCGATGCTCGCACTCGCGGGCGTGCTCATGCAGGTGTTGTTGCGCAATCCGCTGGCCGATCCTTACATTCTCGGCGTCTCGGGCGGTGCGTCGGTCGCTGCCCTCGCTGCAATGCTGGCGGGCCTCGGCGGCT
>DASTQG010000322.1:0-6433 GCA_035761885.1 Steroidobacteraceae bacterium
GATCGCCTGCAGGTCGAAGGTTCCGGGCTCCACCAGGCTCGCGACGCTGAACAGCGTGGCGCCGTCCGCCGCGAGCTTGTGGAAGATCGAGAACTTGCCGTGCTCCAGCCCCGCGGCGCGCAGCGCGGCGACGAGCGCACGACCCTCGAAGCGCTCCAGCGGTGGAGCGGCGACGCGCAGGGTCACGATCTTGTCGGGGCGCGGCTGCGGTGCGGACGTGGGCGGCGCGCTCGCCGTGGAGCCGCCGACCGCGGCCGCGAAATCTCCGATCACCGGCTCGATGCGCGCCGTTGCGTGCGGCGCGCGCTGCGGCCGCTCGGCCGCGATGTCGACCATGGGCTCGGCGGGCTCCGCATCGTCGGATTCGTTGTGAGTCGGCTCCAGGCTGCGCGCGCGCTCGAAACGTGCGCCGGCGAGCGCAGGTTCGGGTGCCGCGCGTTCCGTTGCGGGAGCTAGCTCGATTTCGTCGTCGAAATTCGCCTCACCGACGTAGTGAATCGGTATTTCCGGCGACTCTTCCGGCGGCACCTCGAACCCGTCCGGCACAGCCCCGGACAGCTGTTCTTCTTCGATATCGACGGTTTCGTTCCACGGCCGCAACTCGCGCACCGGCGCCTCGCGCTCGACGATCGGAGTCTCGGCGGACGGACGTCGCAGGTCGCCGGCAGCGAGGCCCGCACGCGAGTCCGCTGCCTGCCGCCCGCGCCGCGATTCCCACCACCACAGGCCCAGGCAGAACAGGACTCCCAGGCCCAGCAGGATCCAGCGCAGTTCCGGCACGGTACGGCCTCGGCGAAGCGGCTACATCGCCGCCATCCGCACAGCCGCGTCGACGTCCACGGCGACGAGCCTCGACACGCCCGGCTCGCTCATCGTGACGCCGATGAGCTGCGAGGCGAGTTCCATGGTCGCCTTGTTGTGCGTGATGAAGATGAACTGCACGCGCTGCGACATCTCGCGCACGATGTCGCAGAAGCGGCCGACGTTGTGATCGTCCAGCGGCGCATCCACCTCGTCGAGCAGGCAGAACGGCGCGGGATTGAGCTCGAAGATCGAGAACACCAGCGCGACCGCGGTCAGCGCCTTCTCGCCGCCGGACAGCAGGTGGATCGTGCTGTTGCGCTTGCCGGGCGGCCGTGCCATCACCGCGACTCCCGCGCTCAGGATGTCCTCGCCGGTCATCTCCAGGTAGGCATGCCCGCCGCCGAACAGGCGCGGGAATTTCTCCTTCAGTCCCGCGTTGACACGATCGAACGTGTCCTGGAAACGCTGGCGCGTCTCGCGGTCGATCTTGCGGATCGCGGTCTCGAGCGTGTTCAGAGCCTCGGTGAGGTCCGCGAACTGGCGGTCCAGGTACTCCTTGCGCTCGGACTGCTCCTTGAACTCGTCGATGGCCGCAAGGTTCACGGAACCCAGGCGCACGAGCCGATCGCCGTTCTCCACCAGGTTTTGTTCCCAGGCGGCGATGCCGGCCTCCGGCGCAATCGCCGCGAGCACCTCGGCGAGGTCGAAGTGAGTCGCGGCAAACTGCTCGGCCAGCGCCTCGCGCCGCACGCGCGTCTCCTGCGCGCCGAGTCGCGCCTCTTCCATGTGTGCGCGCGCCTGGTCCACCTGGCCTTCGCTGGTCACGCGCCGCTCATCGAGCGAGCGCATCGCGGTCTCGGCAGCCTCCAGCGCCTCGCGCGCTCCGCGCAGCTCGCCTTCGACCGTCGAACGCTGCGTCAGAGCGCCCTCCAGGGCATGCTCCATCTCCACCAATGGCTGAACGCCCGCCTCGATCTGCTGCGCCAGCTCGTTGCGTCGCGCGGTGAGCTGATCGAGCTGCGTGCGCATGCGTTCCAGGCTCGCAAGCGTGGAAGCCTGCGCCGAGCGGCGCGACTCGAGCTGAATGGCCACCTCGCGCGCGCGCGCCTGGTCGACCTGAGCCTGCGCACGGGCGTCTCCAAGGGTCTGTTTCAGGCTGTCGCGTTCGGATTCGAGTGCCACCCGCCGTGTTTCCAGCGCCTCCATCGCCGAGAGCGCCTCGCTCAAGCGCGCACGGGAGGCCTTCACGGCTTCCTGCGCCGCTGCCGATTCATCGTTGAGCGTGTCCGCTTCGGACGCGATGCGCTCGATGCGTGCCGCCGTTTCCCCGGCCTTGGCACGCAGCGCCTCCAGCTGGGCGCGCAATCCCGCATGCTCGTGGTGCTGGCGATTGACCTCGGCCTGCAGCTGCTCGCGCTGCGTCTCGCCTTGCGCAACGGACTCGCGCGTCGCGTCGAGCTGACGCTCGAGCCGCATCACGCTCTCCTTCGATGCCTCGAGTGCGCCGCGCAGCTCGCGCATCTCCTGCTCGCGCGCCAGCACACCGGCGTGCGTGTCGCGGTCACGGCTCACGCGCAGCCAATGTCTGCCGATCCACACGCCGTCGCGCGTGATGATCGATTCGCCGCCGGCGAGGCTGGTGCGACGCGCAAGCGCGTCGTTCAGCGTGGGAACGGCATAGATGCCGCCCAGCAGGGATGCGACCGCGGGCGGGCCCTCGACTTTGCCCAGCAGAAGCTCAGCGGGCTGCCGCGCAGCTTCGTGCGCATCCGCCGACACGAACGTGACGTGACCGACCTGCAGGCCGTCGATGAGCTGGGCGAGTGCGTCGATGCCATCGACGCACACTGCTTCCAGGTACGAGCCGAGCACGGTCTCGACCGCGCGCTCCCAGCCTGCGTCCACCTTGATCTGCTGGGCGAGACGCGGCTTCTGGGCCAGCGAATGCGAGGCGAGCCATTCGGTCACCTTGCCCTGCACCTGCCCCAGCGCCGCCTGCTGCAGCGCCTCCAGGGAAACGAGCCGTCCCTGCTGGCTCTGCAACGTGGTGCGTGCCTCATCGAGTTGCGCGCGCGCGCGCTGTTCTTCCTCGCGGCCGCGCTGCAAGCGTTCGAGCGTTTCGGCCAGGGCACGCTGCTTCTGCAGGCCGCCCTCGCTCGCCCGCTCCTCGCGCTCGATGAGCGTCTGCAGCGCGACCGCCGGATCCTGGCCCTGAAGCTGGGCGCGCTCGGCGCCCACTCGCTCCTGCTGCGCCAGCAGACCGCGCAGCCGATTCTCGATTTCCTCGATGCGCGCGCGCTCCACCTGCGCACGCTGCTGCGCTTCGCTGACCGCGGCGGTGAACTGCTCCCAGCCCTGCTGCCAGGTCTGCATCGCTTCTTCGGCCTGGCCGAGCGAGGCCAGCGATCGTTGCTCGTTCGCCGCCGCCGTTTCGTACTGTGGCGTGAGCGTCGCAAGCGCGCTGAGCAACTCGTCCACCAGCGCCTGATCGCGCTGCAGCTGCGCGCTGAGCTCGGTCGCGCCCTGTTCCGCCTGCTCGAGGTCGGTGCGCTGGCGCTGGCGCAGCTCGCGCGCGTGCTGGATCGCCTGCTCCTGTCGGGCCGCTTCGGCACCGAGCTGGTAGTAGCGCGACTGGACCTCGTTCAGCGACTCGTTCTGCTCGGCGTGATGCGAGCGCGCCTTTTCGATGGCCGCTTCGACCGTGCGCAGCTCGGCGATCGCACCCTGCAGCGCGGTTTCGCGTTCCGCGACCGCGCGCTCGCGTCCTTCGCGGTCCGCATCCAGGTCACGCAGGCGCAGGGCCAGCAACTCGGCGGTGAGCTTTCGCTCCTCTTCCTTCAGGGCCTGGTAGCGGCGCGCCGTGGCCGCCTGGCGCTGCAGGTGACGGATCTGCTTGTCGACTTCCTCGCGCAGGTCGTTCAGGCGCTCGAGGTTCTCGCGCGTGTGCGCCATGCGGTTCTCGGTTTCCCGGCGCCGCTCCTTGTACTTGGAGATGCCCGCCGCCTCTTCGAGGAAAGCCCGCATCTCATCCGGATTGGCCTCGATGAGGCGCGAGATCATGCCCTGCTCGATGATCGCGTAGCTGCGCGAGCCCAGGCCGGTTCCGAGGAACAGCTGCGTAATGTCCTTGCGCCGGCACTTGGCGCCGTTCAGCAGGTACGTGGACGTGCCGTCGCGCGTCACCACGCGCTTGAGCGAGACCTCGGCGTAGCCGGCGTATTCGCCGCCGAGCTTGCCGTCGCTGTTGTCGAACACCAGCTCGATCGAAGCGGTGCCGACCGGCTTGCGCGCACTCGACCCGTTGAAGATGACGTCTGCCATCGAATCCCCGCGCAGCTGCTTGGCGGAGATTTCGCCCATCACCCAGCGCACGGCGTCGATGACGTTCGACTTGCCGCAGCCGTTGGGGCCGACGACACCGGTGAGGTTGCTGGGGAAGTGGACGGAGGTGGGATCGACGAAGGACTTGAAGCCGGCGAGCTTGATTCGCGTGAGTCTCATTTCTGACCTGGCCGTGCGGTGATCCGCGAACGCGGCGTAGTGTAGAGTAAACGCCCCTGCCTTTCGATCCGATCGCATGACCCCGACCGACGCCGCCAGGCGCCCGAGCACGGCCCTGGAAACATTCCCCAATCCTTCCCCGGAACGCGACTACACGATCCGGATCTCGATACCGGAGTTCACCTGCCTGTGCCCGAAGACCGGCCAGCCGGATTTCGCCACCCTCGAGCTCGAATACGTGCCCGATGCGACTTGCGTGGAGCTGAAGGCGCTCAAGCTGTACATCTGGTCATTCCGCGACCGCGGCGCCTTTCACGAGGCGGTGACCAACGAGATCCTGGGGCATCTGGCGCAGGCCACCCGGCCGCGCTTCATGCGCCTGACCGCCCGCTTCAACGTGCGCGGCGGGATTGCCACCACGGTGGTCGCGGAGCACCGAAAAGAGGGCTGGAAAGCGGCTCCCGACGTCGTTCTGCGCTGATCTGTACAGTCACGGCACCGCCGGTATAATCGCGCCTCTTTTGAGCCCCCGGAGGCCCTGATGCCCGCGAAAAAAGCTGCGAAGGCCAAGCCGAAAAAGGCCGCTGCGCGCAAAGCTGCGCCGGCGAAGGCCGCCGCACCGCGCAAGGCCAAATCCCACGTGAAGGCCCGCTCGCCGGCTGTCACCGCGCCGAAGAAGCATGCCGAGAAGCCGGCCGCCGCGAAGAAACCGGTCCGCCACGCGCCCGCCGCCCCCGCCGAGGCCACGCGCCCGCCGGTGATCCGCCCGGCCGCCCCGATCATTCCGGAGCGCCCGCCCATGCGGGTCGCGCCGCCGTCGGACGCCGACAGCGACGACACCGAGAACACCAGCCTGCTCGCAGGTCCGCGCAACGTTCAGCCGTACATCCCCAAGCGTGGGGAGCAGTACATGAACAAGGAGCAGCTGGAGCACTTCCGCACGATCCTCAGCAGCTGGAAACGCGACCTCATGGAGGAAGTCGACCGCACCGTGCTGCACATGAAGGACGAGGCAGCCAACTTCCCGGATCCGAACGACCGGGCCACGCAGGAATCCGAGTTCAGCCTGGAGCTGCGTACGCGCGACCGCGAGCGCAAGCTGATCCGCAAGATCGACGAAGCGATCAAGCGCATCGAGGACGGAAGCTACGGTTACTGCCTGGAGACGGGCGAGGAGATCGGCATCAAGCGCCTGGAAGCGCGGCCGGTCGCAACCCTGTGCGTGGAAGCGCAGGAGCGCCGCGAGCGGCGCGAGAAGCAGTACGGCGACCGGGACGATCGCCACCGCTGAGGCCAGCCCGGCCGTGACACCCGCTGGGGCTGGCGGCCAACGCGCCGCGCCCGGTGGCGGGCCGACTGGCAGCCCTCGGCCGGCAGCAACCCAAACGTATCGGGGGCGCTTCGCGCCCTCTCCCACCGGAAAGTTGCATCTCGGATCGCTGTTTGCGGCGGCCGGAGGCTTCCTGCGCGCCCGCGCTGCGCGCGGCTCATGGCTGGTGCGGATGGAGGATCTCGACGCGCCGAGAGTGGTGCCAGGTGCCGCTGATGACATGCTGCACACGCTGGAGCGCCTGGGCCTGGAGTGGGACGGGTCGGTGCTTTTCCAGAGCACGCGCAAGGCGGCGTACGAGGAGACCCTGGCGCAGCTGAGCGCGAAGGGCCTGACGTTTCCATGCTCCTGCAGTCGCAGCGAGCTCGCGGCGTCGGCCCTGGCGTCTTCGGAGCCTGCCGAGGAGCTCTTCTACCCGGGCACCTGCCGCGGGGGGATGCGCTCACCGTTGCGGCCGGCGGCGATCCGGATGCGCGTCCCTCCGGGGCCAATTTCCTTCAGTGACGCGCTCCAGGGGCCGTATTCGCAGGACGTTTCACGAGCGATCGGCGATTTCGTGCTGCGCCGGCGCGATGGGTTGTTCGCCTACCAGCTCGCAGTGGTGGTCGATGACGCGTTCCAGGGCATCACGGAGGTGGTCCGTGGGAGCGACCTGCTCGGCAACACGCCGCGGCAGCTGCTGTTGCAGCGGGCTCTGGGGTTGCCGCAGCCCGCCTATGCGCACTTGCCGGTGCTCATGGAAACGGAAGGCTTGAAACTCTCCAAGTCACGGCGTTCCCTCCCGGTGGATCCAGAGGA
>DASTQG010000323.1:0-10114 GCA_035761885.1 Steroidobacteraceae bacterium
CTTGGCGGTGAACGCCTTTCGGGCTGCGTTGGGGGTGAACGCCCTTCGGGGTAGTCAACGGGCTCATCGGTACGCGGCGTCCTCGGCGCGATCGCGGGCGATCTGCTCCTCGTAGCGATCGCCGATCGCCAGCAGCATCTCCTTGGTGTAGAGCAGGTCGCCGCGCTTCTCGCCGTGGTATTCCAGGATGCGCGTCTCGACGATGGAATCGACCGGGCAGGACTCCTCGCAGAAGCCGCAGAAGATGCACTTTGTCAGGTCGATGTCGTAGCGCGTGGTGCGGCGCGTGTTGTCCTCGCGCTGCTCGGACTCGATGGTGATGGCCAGCGCCGGGCACACCGCCTCGCACAGCTTGCAGGCGATGCAGCGCTCCTCGCCGTTCGGATAGCGACGCAGCGCGTGCAGGCCGCGGAAGCGCACCGACTGCGGCGTCTTCTCCTCCGGGTACTGCACCGTGACCTTGGGCTTGAAGAAATACTTGAGCGTGACGCGCAGGCCCTTGAGCAGCTCCCAGAGCGTCACAGTCTTGATGAATGTGCGAATCGAACTCATGGCTTCCCTACTTGGCCCACGGCCCGACGCCGAGGTAGTTCAGCACGCCCTCGACGGCAAGCCAGACCAGCGTCACCGGAATCAGGATCTTCCAGCCCAGGCGCATGATCTGGTCGTAGCGGTAGCGTGGGAACGTCGCTCGGATCCAGAGGTAGACGAACAGGAAGAAACAGGTCTTGAGCGCGAGCCAGAAAAACCCCGGCTTGGCGAGCAGCGTGTGCGGTGCGAGATAGCCGTCGAACGGCGACAGCCAGCCGCCGAAGAAGAACACCGCCGTCAGCACCGAGATCAGGATCATCGCGGCGTATTCGGGCAGCGCGAAGAGCGTCGCGAAGGTCGCGCCCGAATATTCCACGTGAAAGCCCGCGACGATCTCGGACTCGCCTTCGGCCACGTCGAACGGCGCGCGGTTGGTCTCGGCGACGCCCGAGATGAAATAGACGAGGAACAGCGGGAACAGCCAGAACCAGTACCAGGACAGCGGCCCACCCTGCTGCGCGCGCACGATGTCGCCGAGGTTGAGGCTCCCCGCCGCCATGAGCACGCCGACGAGCGCGAAGCCCATCGCGATCTCGTACGACACCATCTGCGCGGCCGAGCGCATCGCGCCGAGGAAGGCGTACTTCGAGTTCGTCGCCCAGCCCGCGATGATGATGCCGTAGATGCTCATCGAGGTGAGCGCGAGGATGTAAAGCAGCCCCGCATCGATGTCCGCGAACACGAATTCCGGACTGAACGGCACGACCGCCCAGGTCGCAAACGCTGCCGTCACCGACAGCACCGGCGCGAGCAGGAACAGGAATTTCGAAGCGTTCGCCGGCAGCACGATCTCCTTGACCAGGAGCTTCAGCACGTCGGCGAAGGGCTGCAGCAAACCTTTGGGCCCGACGCGGTTCGGGCCGATGCGGTGCTGCATGTACCCGATCACCTTGCGCTCCGCGAGCGTGAGGAACGCGACGCTCAGCACCACGGCGATCACCACCGCGACGATCAGGCCGGAGGTCTGCAGCAAAGCCAGCCAGGCGTCCATGTCCATGCCCAGAAAGAGAGTCTCGTTCATGCGGCCGGCTCGCTCTGCGAGGCCGCCTGGGCCTCGCGCGTGCGCTGCAGGGCCGGCGCGCGCCGCACCAGCGAATCGACGTCGTACATCGGCACGTCCACGATCAGGCCGTACGGTTTCTCGCCGTTGAGCTGGCGCTGCGTGGCAAACCTGCCGTCGAAGGAGAGCTCGCCCGCTTTGGCGCGCAGCTCATCACGCACCTCCTCGGACGACTCGTAGTCGAAGCCCTCGAGTCCGAACAGGTTGCCGAGCACGCGCAGCACCTTCCAGCCCGGGCGCGCCTCGCCCACGGGTTTCGCCGCGCCCGTGAAGCTCTGCCAGAGGCCTTCGAAGTTCACGTAGGTGCCGGAGGTTTCCGCGAACGTGCCGATCGGCAGCATCACGTGCGCGCTGCTGCGGGTCGCTTCGTCCGCGAAGGGCGTGAGCGCGACGACGAAGCGCGCGTGGCGCAGCGCTTCCATCGCGCGAGGCGTGCCGATGTCACGGCTCGGTTCGATGCCGCCGTGCAGGATGTACGCCTCGAGCGGGTTGTCGAACATCTGCCGCGCGTTGGCGCCCTGCTTCGCGGCGCGCTTGCCCGCTCCTTCGCGATGCGGCAGCACACCGGCAAGAGCCGCGCCCGCGGCATTCGCGCCCTCAGTCAGGAAGCACATCTTCGCACCGATGATCTCCGCCAGCGCCGCAGCGAGCTGGCGCAGGTCCGCGTACGCGGGATGGCGCATCGCCATTGCGCCCATGAAGACAGCGCGGCGCTCGCCGGCCACCAGCTGCTCGGCGATGGCGCGGTGCGAATCGCCGATCGTTGCCTGCGACACGCGCTGCTGCACGCCACCCGGCGCGCTCTTGCCAGCTTTCTCGGCCGTGGCGCCGACGATGGCGGCAAGATGCGAGACGAGCTGATCGCCCGGTGCGGTGTGATAGGCAGCCACCGGGAACAGATAGTCGTGACGCACCGTGTTGAGGAACGAGACTTTCGCACTGTTGCGCGTCGCCGCCTTGCGTACCCGGTGCGCGAGGATCGGCACTTCGCGGCGCAGGTTGCTGCCGATCACGAAGATCGACTGCAGCAGATCGATTTCGGTCAGGGGCAGCCCTGAGCCGAGGTAGACCGGGTCGGCCTCCTGATCGCGGAAATCCTGCTGACGCAGCCGATGATCGATGTTGGGCGTTCCGACGGCGCGCGCGAGGGTCGCAAGCAGGTGCAGCTCCTCGACCGTGCTGTTCGGCGATGCAAGCACGCCGAGCTGCTCCGGCTTGCCGGCAGTGACGCCTTGCAGCCCGCGCACGGCAGCTTCGAGCGCCGTCTCCCAGTCCGCCGTCTGCCACTCGTCGCCCTTGCGGATCATCGGCGACATCAGGCGGTCGGGCGAATACACGCCCTCGTAGCTGAAGCGGTCGCGATCGGAGATCCACGTTTCGTTGATCGCATCGTTCTGGCGCGGCACCACGCGCATGAGCCGCCCGCGCAGCACGTGACCGTAGAGGTTGCTGCCCGCGCCGTCGTGCGGCGAGACCAGTGGATGCTGAGTCATCTCCCACGAACGCGCGCGGTAACGGAACGGCTTGCTGTTGAGCGCGCCCACCGGGCACAGATCGATGATGTTGCCCGACAGCTCGTGATCCACGCTGCGCTCGATGTACGTGCCGATCTCCATCGACTCGCCGCGCCCGGTCGTGCCGAGCTCCTGGATGCCGGCAATCTCCTGGCCGAAGCGCACGCAGCGCGTGCAGTGAATGCAGCGCGTCATGTCGGTGGAGACGAGCGGTCCGATGTTCTTGTCCTTGACGACGCGCTTGCGCTCGGTGAAGCGCGACACGTCGCGGCCAAAACCCATCGCCAGGTCCTGCAGCTCGCATTCCCCGCCCTGGTCGCAGATCGGGCAGTCGAGCGGATGGTTGATCAGCAGGAATTCCATCGTCGCCTTCTGCGCGCCGATCGCGCGCGGCGACTTGGTGAAGATCTTCATGCCCTCGGCCACGGGCGTTGCGCACGCGGGCAGCGGCTTGGGCGCCTTTTCCACCTCGACCAGGCACATGCGGCAGTTCGCCGCGATCGAAAGCTTCTCGTGGTAGCAGAAGCGCGGCACGTAGTCGCCGGACGCATCCGTCACGTGAATGATCATCTGCCCCTTCTTCGCCTTCAGGGGCACGCCATTCACTTCGACGTTGACGACGTCGTCGCTCATGCCGCTTTCGCTCCCTGCTCCGCGACGATCGAGCGGCCGCCGTTCGCGACCATGTATTCGAACTCGTGCCGGAAGTGCTTGATGAAGCTCTGCACCGGCCACGCGGCCGCATCGCCGAGCGCGCAGATCGTGTGGCCCTCGATGCGGTTGGCCACGTCCACCAGCAGGTCGATGTCGGCCTGGCGCCCCTGCCCCGCGAGGATTCGCTTGAGCATGCGGTTGAGCCAGCCGGTGCCCTCGCGGCACGGGGTGCACTGGCCGCAGGACTCGGACATGAAGAAACGCGAGATGCGCTCCAGCACGCGCACCATGCACGTAGTGTCGTCCATGACGATCACCGCGGCCGAGCCGATGGCCGAGCCCGACTTGCGCAGGCTGTCGTAGTCCATGTTCGTTTCCATCATCACGGCACCGGGCACCACCGGGACGGAAGCGCCGCCGGGGATGCAGGCCTTGATCTGGCGGCCGTCGCGCATGCCGCCCGCCAGCGCCAGCAGTTCCTTGAAGGGAATACCGAGCGCCACTTCGAAGTTGCCCGGCTTCTGCACGTGGCCCGACACCGAGAAGATCGCGGTACCGCCCGAGTTGGCGGGACCCAGGCCCGCGAACCACTGCGGCCCCTTGCGCAGGATCGTCGGCACGACGGCGAAGCTCTGCGTGTTGTTGATCGTCGTCGGCTGGCCATACAAGCCGAAGTTCGCCGGGAACGGCGGCTTGAAGCGCGGCTTGCCCTGCTTGCCTTCGAGCGATTCCAGCAGCGCCGTTTCCTCGCCGCAGATGTAAGCGCCCGCACCCACGAACATGTGCAGGTCGAAGTCGACGCCGGAGCCCTGGATGTTCTTGCCGAGCAATCCCGCTGCGTAGGCTTCCGCGAGCGCCGCCTCGAAACGCGGCACGGGCTCTGCGAGGAACTCGCCGCGAATGTAGTTGTAGCCGACGGTCGCGTTCATCGCGTAGCCGCCGATCGCCATGCCTTCGATCAGCGAATGCGGGTTGTAGCGCAGGATGTCGCGATCGTGGCAGGTGCCGGGCTCGCTCTCGTCGGAGTTGCACACCACGTACTTCTGCACCGGCGAGTTGCGCGGCATGAAGCTCCACTTCACGCCGGTCGGGAAGCCCGCACCGCCGCGGCCGCGCAGCCCGGAAGCCTTCACCTGCTCGATGACCTGCTCGCGCGGCGTTTTCTCCGCGAGGATCTTCTTCCAGACCTCGTAGCCGCCGATCTTGCGGTACGTCTCGAGCTTCCAGCTCTCCGGATACTGGAGCACCTCGAACAACACCTGGTTCTGCTCGTAGCTCATGGGCGGCTCATTCCAGGGCGTCGAGGATCTCGTCCACCTTCGCAGGCGTGAGATTCTCGTGAAACACGTGATCGACCATCATCATCGGCGCGCCGACACAGGCCGCCAGGCACTCCTCTTCTCTCTTGAGGAAGATGCGCCCGTCGGGCGTGCTCTCGCCGGTCTTGATGCCGAGCTTCTTCTCGACGTGCGCGACGATGTCGTCCGCGCCGCACAGCATGCAGGAAATGTTGGTGCACACCGAAACGTGGTGCCGCCCGCAGGGCCTGGTCTCGAACATCGAGTAGAACGTCGCGACCTCGTATACCTGGATCGGCGGGAGCTTCAGGTACTCGGCCACCGCGTTCATGAGCTCGGTCGTGAGATAGCCGTCGTTGTCGTGCTGCGCGGCGCGCAGTGCAGCGATCACGGCCGAGCGCTGCCGGCCGGGAGGGAACTTCGCCACCCAGCGATCGATCTCCTCGCGTGCGTGCTGCGACAGCCCGCCCGCGTTCGCGCCATGGGCTTGCATCAGCGGTCGACCTCCCCGAATACGATGTCCTGCGTCCCGATCACGGCCACCACGTCGGCGAGCATGTGGCCCTTCACCATCTCATCGAGGCTCGCGAGGTGCGCGAAGCCGGGCGCACGCACCTTGAGCCGGTACGGCTTGTTGGCTCCGTCGGACACCAGGTACACGCCGAGCTCGCCCTTGGGCGCCTCGACGGCGGCGTAGGCTTCGCCCTCGGGCACGCAGTAGCCCTCCGTGAACAGCTTGAAGTGATGAATCAGCGATTCCATGTCGCCCTTCATCTCTTCGCGGCTCGGCGGGCGCACCTTGCGCTCGTCGACCATGACCGGGCCTTCGTTGGCGCGCAGCCACGCGATGCACTGCTGGATGATGCGGTTGGACTGGCGGAACTCCTCGATGCGCACGAGGTAGCGGTCGTAGCAATCGCCGTTCACGCCGACCGGAATGTCGAAGTCCATCCGGTCGTAGACTTCGTAGGGCTGCTTCTTGCGCAGGTCCCAGACGATGCCCGAGCCGCGCAGCATCGGCCCGGAGAATCCGAGCTGCTTCGCGCGCTCCGGCGAAACCACACCGATATTGACGGTGCGCTGCTTCCAGATGCGGTTGTCGGTGAGGAGAGTCTCGTACTCGTCGACGCACTTCGGGAAGCGCTGGGTGAAATCCTCGATGAAATCCAGGAGCGATCCGGAGCGGCGCGCGTTCAGCTTGTCGACTTCCCTGCGCGAGCGGAACTTCGAGGGCTGGTACTTCGGCATCTCCTGCGGCAGGTCGCGGAACACGCCGCCGGGGCGATAGTAGGTCGCGTGCATGCGCGTGCCGGAAACCGCCTCGTAGCAGTCCATGAGGTCTTCGCGCTCGCGGAAGCAGTACAGGAATACGGTCATCGCGCCGATGTCGAGGCCGTGCGCGCCCAGCCACATCAGGTGGTTCAGGATGCGCGTGATCTCGTCGAACATGACACGGATGTACTGCGCGCGAATCGGCACCTCGATGCCGAGCAGGCGCTCGATCGCCATCACGTACGCGTGCTCGTTGCACATCATCGAGACGTAGTCGAGCCGGTCCATGTAGCCGATCGTCTGGTTGAACGGCTTGTTCTCGGCCAGCTTCTCGGTGGCGCGGTGCAGGAGCCCGATGTGCGGATCGGCCTTCTGGATCACCTCGCCGTCCATCTCGAGCACCAGGCGCAGCACGCCGTGCGCGGCAGGATGCTGCGGGCCGAAATTGAGCGTGAAGTTGCGGATCTCAGCCATTGGCCTTCACGTCCCCGGGAGCGTTGCGAGAAACGTCTCGCAGCGCCTCTTCGTAGCGGTTGTCCTCGCGGATCACCTTCGGCACCAGCGTGCGCGGCTCGATGCTCACCGGCTGATAGATCACGCGCCCCTTGTCGGGGTCGTAGCGCACCTCGACGTTGCCGATGAGCGGGAAATCCTTGCGGAACGGATGGCCGATGAAGCCGTAGTCGGTGAGGATGCGGCGCAGGTCCGGATGATCCTTGAAGAGGATTCCGAACAGGTCGAATGCCTCGCGCTCGAACCAGTCGGCGGAGGCCCAGATGCCGTTGACCGAGTCCACGCTCGGCTGCGCGTCGTCCTCGCAGTAGCAGCGCACCCTCAGGCGCACGTTGTGCGCAATCGACAGCAGATGGTAGACGACGGCGAAACGCCTGGCCGGCGCGCGCTTCTCGACTTCAGCGGCAAGGCCTGCGCGCGTGCGATTCACGCCGCGGCTGAAGCCGGTGCTGGTCGACCCGTAGGTCTTCCACTCGTCGCGCCCGTACTCGAGGTAGTCGACGCCGCAGACGTCCATGAGCATCTCGAAGGACAGCTCCGGATCGTCGCGCAGCGTGCGGCAGACGGCGAGCAGGTCCGCCGGATCCACTTCGATGGTCAGCTCGCCCGTGGTGGACGGCACCCGCCTCGCCTTCGCGGCGACGCGCGCGTCGATCACCGACGCCAGGGTTTCGATGCGGGCGCTCATGCTCAACGGGCAATGGTGTTGGTGCGACGGATCTTCTTCTGCAGCTGGATGATCCCGTACAACAGCGCTTCCGCCGTGGGCGGGCACCCGGGCACGTAGACATCCACCGGAACGATGCGGTCGCAGCCGCGCACGACCGCATAAGAATAATGATAGTAGCCCCCGCCGTTGGCGCAGGAGCCCATGGAAATGACCCAGCGCGGCTCGGGCATCTGGTCGTACACCTTGCGCAGCGCGGGCGCCATCTTGTTCACGAGCGTGCCGGCCACGATCATGACGTCGGACTGGCGCGGGCTGGGACGGAACACCACGCCGAAGCGGTCCAGGTCGTAGCGCGCGGCGCCGGCATGCATCATCTCGACCGCGCAGCACGCGAGGCCGAACGTCATGGGCCACATGGAACCGGTGCGCGCCCAGTTCACCAGCGTGTCGACGCCGGTGGTGAGGAAGCCTTTGGAGGCCTGCGGGCCTGCGCTCGATTCCGTCGGGGCGGTCAATCCCACTCGAGGGCTCCCTTCTTCCATTCGTAGACGAAACCCACCACGAGGATGAGAAGGAACACGGCCATCGCCAGGGTCACGAACGTCCCCGCCGACTTGAACACCACGGCGAAGGGGAAGAGGAACGCGATCTCCAGGTCGAAGACGATGAACACGATCGCGATGAGGTAGTAGCGCACGTCGAACTTCATGCGCGAGTCTTCGAAGGCCTCGAAGCCGCACTCGTACGGCGAGAGCTTGGCGGGGTCGGGCCGGCGCACGCCGAGCAGCGTCCCGGCGCTGAAGCCGATCAAGAGCAGCACGATCCCCAGTCCGCCGGCGACGACCATGAAGATCAGGATCGGGAGGTACTCTTGGAGCATCGCAGGCAGTCGTTAGGCGTTGAAAAACCGACCGTTTTAGAACGGCGCGCATTGTAGCAGGCGATGCGGCCGTGACTGTAGCGCGGCGCGAAAAATTCGAAGGTGGTGCCGATGGTCGGATTCGAACCGACACGCCTTGCGGCGCTAGCCCCTCAAGCTAGTGTGTCTACCAATTCCACCACATCGGCAATCGACGGAGCGGCGCGGCGCGCGCCGCTCGAACGCTCACTGCATCGGCGTCGCGGGCGGCGCCGGCGTCTGGTCCTGAGTCGCGGGCGGAGCGTCCAGCGGCGCTGATTGCGGCGCCGGGACTGTTTCCGCGGGCGTGCTCTGCGGCAGCAGTGCTTCGTCCTGCGGCACTGAGCGACCCTTGTGCCCCGCCAGGTACGCGAGCGTGAGGCTCGTGATGAAGAACAGCGTGGCGAGAATCGCCGTCGCGCGCGAGAACGCGCTGGCCGAGCCGCGTGCTCCGAAAACCGTGCCCGATGCGCCGGCGCCGAACCCGGCACCCGCATCGGCACCCTTGCCCCTCTGCAGCAGCACCAGCCCGATGATGCCGATCGCGAGGAACACGTGAATGATCAGAATGACCTGCTGACCCATGACTCTTCCCGCGCCGCCTTCAGGCAGCTGCGCAAATTCGACCGAATTCTTCGCTCTTGAGCGAGGCGCCGCCGACCAGACCGCCGTCCACGTCCGGCATCTCGAACAGCTCCCGGGCGTTGGCAGCTTTTACGCTGCCGCCGTAGAGGATGCGCAGCTCGCCCGCAATCTTAGCATCCCGGGCCGCGATCCGGCCGCGGATGAACGCGTGCACGGCCTGCGCCTGCTCGGGCGTGGCGGTCTTGCCCGTGCCGATCGCCCACACCGGCTCGTACGCGATCACCGCGTCGACGAAGGCGGCCACGCCGGCGACGTCGAGCACCGCATCGAGCTGGCGCGCGATCACCTGCTCGGTGAGATTGCGCTCGCGCTCGTCGAGCGTCTCGCCCACGCACAGGATCGGCGTGAGCTTCTGGCTCTGCGCTGCGACGAACTTGCGCGCGACCAGCTGGTCGTCCTCGTGGAACAGCGCGCGCCGCTCGGAGTGACCGACGATGACGTAGCGACAGCCCACGTCCTTCAGCATGAGCGCGCTCACCTCGCCCGTGAAGGCGCCGACTGGCTCGGCGCATACGTCCTGGGCTCCGACCCGGATGCTGCTCTCCTTCAGGAGGCGCACGGCGTCGACGAGGTACGTGAACGGTGGGCACACGGCCACCTCGGCGTTCGTCCCGCCTTCCAATTGCATCAGCTCGTCGAGGAGCTTGGCGGTCTCTGCACGCGTGCCGTGCATCTTCCAGTTGCCCGCCACCAGCCGGTGTCGTCGCATTTCAATCCTGGCCCTGAGAAAAGGCGCGCGAGTTTAAGCGCGTAGGACACCGAAAGCAACGCGGGATCCGTCCCGGACAATCAAGCAGTTGCGGCGGCCTGGACGACCTCGGCGAGCTGCTGGGCGTATTTGCGGGTGCTGCCCTCGTCCCGGCCCTCGACCATCACCCGGATCACTGGCTCGGTACCGGAGGCGCGCAGGACGACCCGCCCGCGATCGGCAAGCTCCTTTTCGATGCGGCGCACGGCGTCCTGGACCGAAGCGCTGGAGCCGGGGTCGAAACGCCGCTC
>DASTQG010000324.1:0-4440 GCA_035761885.1 Steroidobacteraceae bacterium
CCTTGGCGATCGTGGCGCTGGGAAACTCGCCACTCGCGTCGTGCTTTGCGGCAATCGGCACGATTTCGCTCTGCGCGAACTCGCGCGCCGCGGCCTGGATCAACAACTGGTCTTCGGTCAACCGGAAATCCATGCGACACCTCGATTGAAGGATGCGTATTTTACGGTGCCGCGGGCTTCGCGGCCACCGACTGCGGGTCCGGCTTGTCGCATCGAGGCGCCAGAATGCCGTGGTAAGCCGCGCCACCGGCTGGCGGACGCCACGCCCGGTGTGTTGGAATCGCGGCGTGAAGAAGCCCACCCGCGTCAACCACCCGCCCGAGATCGCGCTGCCGCCGGACAACCGCGCGCTGGTCTCGCCGATCTATCAGTCGGTCAAGTTCGAGTTCGAATCGGTCGAGGAGACCGAGCGCAGCTTTCGCGGCGAGCGGCCCGGCTTCTTCTACTCGCGCGCCTCGAACCCGACGGTGCGCCAGCTGGAGCTGCTGGTGGCGGAGCTGCAGGGCAGGGCAGAGGCGATCGCCGTGGCTTCGGGGGTCGCCGCGACGTCGTGCGCGATGTTGTCGCTCCTCAAGCAGGGCGACCACGTCCTGTGCTTCGTCGAGACCTACGGGCCGACCCGCTATTTCATCAAGCGCCTGCTCGCGCGCTACGGCGTCGCCTGGACCATGATCTCCATCGAGGACCTCGCCGGCATCGAGCGGGTGCTGGCCACGACGCCGACGCGGCTGGTCGTATTCGAGAGCCCGACCAACCCGGTCACCAAGGTCGCCGACATCGCGCGCATCACCGGGCTTGCGCGCAAGCACGGCGCGCTCACGGTGCTCGACAACACGTTCGCGGGCCTGCACAACCACGGCGAGTACGACATCGACCTGTTCGTGCACAGCCTCACCAAGTACGCCTCGGGACACGGCGATGTGATGGGCGGCGCGGTGATCGGCAGCGCGGAGCTGATCGGGCGCATGCGCACCGATTTCACCATCGTGGGCGCCACGCTCGACCCGCACGCGGCGTTCCTGATCCTGCGCGGACTGAAGACCTATTTCCTGCGCTATCGCGAGCAGTGCGCGAACGCCACGCGCATCGCCGAGTTCCTCGCCGGGCACCCGGCCGTGACGCGCGTGCACTATCCGGGGCTCGCCACGCATCCGGGCCACGCGCTGGCGCGCGCGCAGATGAAGGAGTTCGGCGGCATCGTGAGTTTCGACCTGCGCGGCGGGCTGGACGCCGGGCGCAGGTTCGCGGACGCCCTGCAATTCTTCGCGCTCGCTGCGAGCCTCGGATCCACCGAATCGCTCGCGATGGCGCCGCAGATGCTGCGCTCGCGCGATCTCACCGCCGAGCAGGTGCTGATGTCCTCCATCACCGACGGCACGGTGCGCCTGTCCATCGGCATCGAGGATTGCGACGACCTGATCGCGGACCTCGCCCAGGCGCTGGAACGGGCCACGGAGAGTCAATGACAGAGCCGATGACCGACACGTGAAAAACGTGTCGTGGCCGGCGCTGAGGAATTCCCTCAACGCGGCGTGAGACGCAGTTCCGGACCCGATAATTTCTTGCGAACGGGCGCACAAGTGGCGCATGCCGCGCTTTATTTCGGCGCGCGGAACCAGAAGAATCCGCTGCCGATCCTGCCGGCCTGCAATTGAACAGAAAGTGCCCATGACCTCCTCCAGTACCGCCCGCCAGAAGACCGCGCAATACGACCAGGTCCACGAGTCGCTGGATGCGGCGTTGCGCGAAGGCGGAGTGGAGCTGCTGCCGATGCCCCAGGTCGCGACGCGCATCGTCGCGCTCGCTTTCGACGCGAAAAGCGATGCGACCGCGCTCGCCGATCTCATCGAGCGCGACCCGACGCTGGCCGGCCAGCTCATGCGCATCGCGAACTCCGCCCTGTACCGTCCGCGCTCGCCGATCACCTCGCTGCAGCAGGCCGTCACCTGGCTCGGCATGGGCGAGGTGCAGAATCTGGCCGTGGCGCTCGCAGTCCGCGGCCAGGTGTTCACGGCGCCGGGCCACGAACGCGACGTCGAGGAACTGTGGCGCGAGTCGGTCGCCGCGGGTCTGTGGGCGCGCACGCTGGCCGAGATGCGCAATCTCGACGCCGAGGTCGCCTACCTGTGCGGGCTGCTGCACGGTATCGGCCGCACCGGGGTGATCCGGGCGTTGAGCCGCATCGAGGCGATCAACCGCACCGTGTTCGATGCACGCACGTTCTCCCTGCTGCTCGACGAATACGAGACCGATTTCGCGCACCGGGTGAGCGCGGACTGGCGCCTGCCGCAGGTCGTCACCGCGGCGGTCACCGGCTGGCGCAATTTCGAGGCCGCGGGTGAGCATCGCGAGCAGGCGGCGCTCACGCACGCCGCCGTGCAGCTCGCCACCGCGAGCCTGCACCCCGACCTGCTGAACGTCGACTACCTCTCCAGCAACCCGGCTTTCGCGCGCCTGGGCGTGAACCCCGAGGTTCTCGCCGGGCTCCTGGAACGCGCCGCCCAGGTGCGCGAGTTCGTCACGCAGCTGTAGAGGGTGCCGACTAACTGCTGGCGACGCGCACGCGGTGCGGGTGATAGGGGAGGACTTCCATCAGCTCGCCACCCTGGTGACGCTGTTGCACGTGGCGCCAGAAATCGGCTGTCAGGATCTCGCCGTGCATCTTCAGGAATGCCTGCTTCAGTGACTCGTCGAAGCCCAGGAAGGCCATGAAGGTCTCGGGAAACACGTCGTTGTCGGCCACGTAGAACCACGCCTCGCCGCGCATCTCGTCCTCTTCGTTCGTGGCCCGCGGCATGTCGCGAAAGCGGCAGTCGGTCACCTGGCACAGCTCGTCGTAGTCGTAGAAGATCACGCGCCCGTGGCGCGTCACGCCGAAGTTCTTGAGCAACAGGTCGCCGGCGAAGATGTTGGTGTAGGCGAGATCGCGGATGCACTGTCCGTAGTCGAGCACCGCCTTTTCGGCGAGCTCCGGCGAATGATCGCGCAGGTAGAGGTTGAGCGGGGTCATGCGCCGCTCGATGTACATGTGATCGAAGATCAGGTCCTCGCCCTCGGCATGCACCGTGAGCTGCGTCTCGCGCATCAGCTCCTCCAGCAGCTCCGGCGCGAAGCGACTGCGCGGAAAGCGCAGCCGGCGAAACTCCTGGGCATCGACCAGCCGCCCGGCGCGGTCGTGCTTGAACACCATCTCGTACTTGGCCATGACCTCCTGGCGCAGCACGTTCTTCGGGTAGGGAAACTTGTCGCGGATCACCTTGAACACGACATCGAAGGAGGGCAGGGTGAAACACACCATCACCAGGCCGCGCTCGCCCGGCGCGTGCACGAAGCGGTCTTCGGTCGTCTGCAGGTGGCGGAACAGTTCGCGATAGCGCTCGGTCTTGCCCTGCTTGGCGCGACCCAGAACGGTGAACAGCTCGCTCACCGGCTTGCGAGGCAGCATCGACTTGAGGAACACCACGGCTTCGCCCACGCGCTCGAGGTCGACGTGGAAATACGAGCGCGTGAAGCTGAAGACGATGCTCACGTCGCCCTCGGCCATCATCACCGCGTCCACCAGCACGCCGCCGTCGGTGTTCTTGAGCGCGATCACCAGGGGAAGCGTCCAGCCGCGCCCCTGCACGCGGCCCACGAGGTACGCCCGCGTCATCTGGTAGAAGACCGGGCGGATGATCTCCACGTGCTGCACGGCGCGACGCTCGCCGATGCGCACGCAGTGCGCCTGTACCTCGGCGACGACGTGCGCGACGCTGCGGTCGAAGTCCTTCCACGGGGTGCGGAAGCGGAAGTCGGTCAGCACTTCCTCGAACAGCAGATTCAACGAGCCGCGGTTGAGGTAGGTGTTGGTGACGACGTGCGACTGGATGCTGCCGAGCGGATCGAGGTCGAGCGCCACGAACTCGAGGTCGCCCGCGACGCCCACAGTGCCGAACAGGCGCCGCGTGATGGAGCTGAAGAATGTCTTGGTGAACTCGCGGTCGGGCAGGGGCTCGATGAGCGCGGCGAAACGCTCACGGATGTCGTGCCACAGCGCGCGATCGTGCACACGGTCGCCGAGGCGTTCGCGAAACTGCGTCACCGCGACGTTGACGAAGTGGTCGTACAGCTCGATGCGCTCGACCGCATCGCGCTGACTGCCGCGCCAGTCGCGGCTCTCGAAGCGGTGCGGCGCGCGCCGCGTGATGGCGCGAAACTCAGTGTTGTAGTCGGCGAAGGCCTGAGCGATCTCGCGTGCGGAGCGTGCGGCGAGCGAGTCGGGCGCGCGTTGATCCATGCGCGCAGTATCGCACAGGGCAGGGTGCGCCTCGCCCTGTCAGACCAGCGCGCGCACCACCACGAGCGGCAGGTCGCGCCACTCGTGGAACAGGTCCTGGAAAGACTCGCGCACCCCGGGCACAAATTGCACGGCGACCCACCAGGCCAGGATCACGAACGCCA
>DASTQG010000325.1:0-4890 GCA_035761885.1 Steroidobacteraceae bacterium
CCCTTGGTGCGGCCGAGCTGATACGTGGCCGTCGTTGCGAGCCGCGCGCCGCTTGCGCCCAGGGGGTGGCCCAGCGCAATGGCGCCGCCGTTCGGGTTAACGTGGGCCGCATCGTCCGGCAGTCCGAGCGCGCGCGTCACTGCGAGCGCCTGCGCGGCGAACGCTTCATTCAGCTCGATCACGTCCATCTGATCGAGGCGCAGGTCCAGGCGCGCGAGCAGCTTGCGCGTCGCCGGCGCAGGTCCCATGCCCATGATGCGCGGCTCGACTCCTGCAACGGCTGCGCCGACGATGCGCGCGCGTGGAGTGAGTCCATAGCGCGCGACGGCCTCCTCGCTCGCGAGGAGCACGGCGCAAGCGCCATCGTTGACTCCCGACGCGTTGCCGGCCGTGATCGATCCGCCAGCGCGAAACGGCGTGCCGAGTTTCGCGAGCGCTTCCAGGGTCGTCGAGCGCGGATGCTCATCGCGCGCCACGACGATCGGATCACCCTTCTTCGCTGGCAACGTCACCGGCACGATCTCCTGCGCCAGCGTGCCATTCTCCTGCGCACGCAGTGCACGCTCCTGGCTGCGTAGCGCAAAGGCATCCTGGTCGGCGCGCGCCACGCCGAATTCGGCGGCGACGTTCTCGGCCGTCTCCGGCATGGAGTCGACGCCGTACAGCTTCTTCATGAGCGGGTTGACGAAGCGCCAGCCGATGGTGGTATCGAACATCTGCACTTCGCGCGAGAACGCGGCGTCCGACTTGGCGAGGACGAACGGCGCACGGCTCATGCTCTCCACGCCGCCCGCGATCACCAGCGCGGCCTCGCCGGTTCTGATCGCACGCGCTCCCATGGCCACGGCATCCAGGCCCGAGCCGCACAGGCGATTGACGGTCGCGCCGGGCACGTCCACGGGCAACCCGGCGAGCAGCGCCGACATGCGCGCGACGTTGCGATTGTCCTCGCCCGCCTGGTTGGCGCAGCCATAGATGACGTCGTCGAGTGCTTTCCAGTCTACCTTCGCGTTGCGCTCGATGAGCGCCTTGATCGGCACCGCGCCGAGATCGTCGGTGCGCACGCTGGACAGCGCACCGCCGTAGCGGCCGATGGGCGTACGGACGGCATCGCAGATGAAAGCTTCGGACACTTCGTTCCCCTTCGATCCTATTTACGCACGACGGCAGACCGGCCGCGAAACAACGCGACCCGCTCGCCCGCCTGGTTGGTCACCGTCACCTCGGTGAGCCCGGTGCGTCCCGCCCGCCAGATCTCCACCGCCTGCGCCGTGAGCACGTCGCCCGCACGCGCCGGGTGCAGGAAATCGATCGATGCGGCAGCCGCGAGCGCGCTGTCACCGTGCGAGTTGCAGGCAAAGGCGAACGCGCTGTCGGCCAGTGCGAACACCAGGCCACCGTGACAAAGGCCGTGCCCGTTGAGCATGTCCTCTCGCACCGTCATCCGCACGGTGGCTCGCCCCGCTCCCGTCTCGATGACTTGCATGCCGAGAGCCTGCGATGCCTGGTCACCGCGGTACAGCGCGGCGATGGCGCCAGCGGCAGTTTCTGCGGCGCTGCGTTCGTTCGTCACGAAGTCATCGACCCGTGAACCGGGGCGCGCGCTTCTCCATGAACGCGGCAACGCCCTCGGCATAGTCCGCCGACCAGCCCAGCTCACGCTGCAAGTCGCGCTCGACCTCGAGCTGTTGCTCGAGCGTGCGGCCCCAGCTTTCGTAAATGGCCTGCTTGGTGCGTGCGAGTCCCCGGGTCGGCGCCTGCGCGAGCTGCCGGGCCAGCGTATCCACCGTCGCGGCGAACTCCGCATCGTCCACGCACTTCCAGATCAGGCCCCATTGCGCGGCCTGCTCCGCCGGCAACTTGTCGCCCAGCATCGCAAGGCCTAGCGCGCGAGCGTTGCCGACCAGGCGCGGCAGAGTCCACGTGCCGGCGGAGTCCGGAACGAGCCCGAGCTTGCCGAAGGACTGGATGAAACTTGCCGAGCGCGTCGCAATGACGATGTCGCAGGCGAGCGCGATGTTCGCGCCTGCGCCCGCGGCCACTCCGTTCACTGCCGCGATCACGGGCATCGGCAGGTTGCGCAGAGCAAGGATGAGCGGCTTGTAGTTCTTCTCGATCGACTCGCCCAGATCCACACCCTTGGCTCCCGGCGCGACGGCGCGATCGCCCAGGTCCTGGCCTGCGCAGAAGCCGCGTCCCGCGCCTGTGAGCACGAGCACGCGCGCACCTTCCGGCACGAGACGTCCGAGCGCCTCGCGCACCTCGGCATGCATCGCCGTGTTGAAGCTGTTGAGCTTGTCCGGACGGTTCAGGGTGAGCCGCGCCAGGCCCGCGTCGATCTGAAGCTCAATGTTCTCGTAGCCCATGCCTCCCCCTGCTCAACGGTCGTCGTAGTCGAGTTCGACTTCGTTCGTGCTCGGGCGGGAACTGCACGCCAGCACATAGCCGGCCTCGAGCTCCCAGTCTTCGAGCGCGTACTGCTCGCTCATCTCCACCTTGCCGCGCGTCACGCGCGTGCGGCAGGTCGAGCACACACCTGCACGACAGGAAAACGGCAAGTCGAAACCCGCGGCGTTGGCCGCATCGAGGATCGATTCCGCGCCCATCGCCATGGCGAATTGCCGCCGCCGCCCGTCCATGACCACCGTCACGGTGGCCGTTTCCGCGCCGGCGGCACGTGGCGCGGCTTGCAACTGCTGCGCGGGGGCACGAGCGCCGTGGAAATGCTCCGCGTGTATGCGCTTGGCGTCCACGCCGAGCGCGAGCAGCGCTTCCTTGATGTCGTCAACTGCCGGCGCACACAGCAGGTACGCATCGGCGGCAGCGGGATCGAAGACCCGGCGGGCGAGCGCAGTGACTTTCGCGCCGTCGAGTCGACCGTTCCACAACTCGACCTCCTGCGGCTCGCGGCTCAAGACGAAGTGGAGCGACAGCCGGCCTACATGACGATTCTTCAGCGCCATCAGGTCTTCGAGCAGCATGGTGCGCGCGCTCGTGCGGTTGCCGTAAAACACGATGCAGCGGCTGCGCGGCTCGCTCGCTAGCACGTGCGCGAGGATCGAATACACGGGGGTGATGCCGCAACCGGCCACGAACGCGACGTACGTGCGTGCCGCCGCGACATCGGGGTCGAGGTGAAAGCCTCCGCTGGGCGCGAGCACTTCGAGTTTGCTTCCGGGCCGCGCGTGCTCGGCGAGGTGCCGCGACATGCGACCGTCCGGCAGGATGCGCGGCACGATCTCCAGCACCGGCGCGCCGGGCGGGCTCACGATCGAGTACGTGCGGCGCACTTCCTCGCCGCCGATGAACGCACGTACCGCGACGTGCTGTCCAGGCACGAAGCGCAGCTCTTCGCGCAGGTGCTCGGGCACCGAGAGCCCGATACGCAGCGCGTCCTGCGCCTCCGGGCTCGCATGCTTCACCGTCAGGGAATGAAAGGTGGCCATGTCAGAACGTCGCGCCGCTCAGATGCACTTGAAGAGCTCGAAAGGCTCGAGGCATTCGTGGCACCGATACAGCGCCTTGCAGGGAGTGGAGCCGAACTCGCTCACGCGCGAGGTGCGTTCGCTGCGGCAGCGCGGACACGCGATCGGCGCCGCGCCGCGCAGATGGCGCGGATGCGATACCGAGTCTGCCGGCGGGGCGATACCGTACGCGAGCAGCTTTGCGCGTCCCTCAGGCGTGATCCAGTCGCTGGTCCACGGCGGCGACAGAACGTCGAACACGCGCGGCGTCGCGAAGCCTTGGGCTTCGAGCGCATCGCTCACCTGCCGACGGATGACTTCCGTCGCAGGACATCCCGAATACGTGGGCGCGAGGCCGACCTCCGCCTTGCCGTCCGGCGCGACCTGCACGGAGCGCACGATACCGAGATCCACGATGCTGAGCACGGGGATTTCCGGATCGGGCACGTCCGCAAGCACTCGGCGCACCGCGTCTTCGGTCGGCTGCGCGCCTACCATGTCGCCCCCGGAAAGCTGCGCTGCAGGAACTGCATGTCGGCGAGGACGTAGCCCAGATGCTCACCGTGTTCACCGCGCTTGCCGAACCAGCGGTAGCTCTGCGCTGGCGGCCGCGTGAGCGTCGCTTCGGAGATCACGGCATCGACGCGCGAGGACCACGAGCGCTGCACCTGGGCAAGGTCCGGCGCGATGCCGTTGTCCTGCATTTCCAGGTCCAGGTCGTCCGGCGTACACAGCTCGTTCGTGAACGGCCAGAGCTGGTTCAGCGCGCGTTGCGTGCGCTCGTGACTCTCCACGGTGCCGTCACCGAGTCGCACCACCCACCCCGCGCTGAAGCGCACGTGGTACTGGATTTCCTTGAGCGCCTTCGCGGCGATCTGCGCGAGACGCGCGTCGCGCGAAGCCGCGAGCCCCGCGAACAGCTCGACCTGCCAGGCGTCGAACAGGAACTGGCGCACGAGCGTATCGGCGAAGTCGCCATTGGGCTGCTGCACGAGCTGCACGCAACGGTACTCCGCCGGGTCGCGCAGGAACGCAAGATCGTCCTCGGTGCGCCCGCGCCCTTCCAGCTCCGCGCAGTACGCGAGCAGCAGGCGCGCCTGCCCGACCAGATCGAGCGAGATGTTCGCCAGGCCGAGGTCTTCCTCGAGCGCGGGCGAATGGCCGATCCACCCCGTGAGCTGCTGGCCCAGGATGAGGCTCGTGTCCGCGAGCCGCAGCACGTACTCCTGCGCGGCGCGCGGACCGAAAGCGGCGGCGGCCGTCACAGCGTCTTCACCTCGTCGGGAATGTCATAGAACGTCGGATGCCGGTAGATCTTGTCGCGCGCGGGCTCGAACAGGGATTCGGCCTCCTCGGGATCGGAGGCGACGATGTCGGCCGAGCGCACCGCCCAGATGCTCACGCCTTCCTGCCGGCGCGTGTACAG
>DASTQG010000326.1:0-3623 GCA_035761885.1 Steroidobacteraceae bacterium
CGCCAACCAGGCCCCAGTAGTTCCCGTCGATGGACAACTGCTGGCGCCGCAGGATGGCCTCATCCGTGTACGTCGCTTCGATTCCGAAGCGCTCCGTGAGACCGGCGGCGTCGAACACCATGCGACCGACGTCGTGCGAGACCAGTGTCAGCAGCACGCCGCCGACGAGCAGGGAACGCGTGCTCAGGCGCCTGAGTGCGAGCAGCACGAAGCCGGCCATCGCGTAAAGGTGCAGGATGTCCCAGGTCCAAAGCAGCAACGCATGCAGCACGCCCAGGCACAACAGCACGGTCAGCCGGCGCACGTAGATGCGTTCGAACGCTGCGCCCCGCGCCTGCGCCCGCTGCATCTGCAGGTGAAAGCCCAGGCCGAAGAGAAAGGCGAACAGCGTATTCGCCTTGTCGTTGAAGAGGACCGCGATCAGCTGCAGGAGCGTGTGGTCCAGGGCCGCCGTCGGCAGGCTGAGCAGCTGCTGCTCGGTCGCGATGATGTCGGACGCCGTGAAGCCGACCATGTTGACGAGGAACACGCCAAACAGGGCGACGCCTCGCAGGACGTCCAGTTCCTCGACGCGTTCGCTCGCGGGCGTGGGTCCTGCAGTCACCCGGTTCACGGCTCCCCCTCGAGAGATCGATGGTACGCGAACGGCGCGTCCGGCACTCAGCGATCACCTGAAAGAGGTCGAGCCCATCCGCTGGCGCGACCCGGTTCATGGCTCGGCGACGGAAGTCCGGTACCATAGGCAGCGAATGAAGACCGCCACCGAGACGACCGTGCAGCCCGAGGACTGGCCCCTGATCGGCCCCGGGGATCCCCCGCCCTACACCTTCTTCAACAGCGCCGGCCGCGCGCCCTGGTTGCTGGTCTGCGATCACGCCAGCCGCGTGGTTCCGCGCGCGCTCGACGAGCTGGGGCTGGCGCAGGCCGATCTCGCGCGCCACATCGCCTGGGACATCGGTGCGGCCGATCTCACACGCTCCCTGGCACAGCGCTTCGATGCGCCGGCGGTCCTGGCCGGCTACTCGCGCCTGGTGATCGACAATAACCGCGCGCTCGACGATGCGACCTCGATCGTCGCGACCAGCGACGGCACCGCGATTCCGGGCAACCGTGACCTGGCCGCCGCGCAGCGCGCCGAGCGCGTGCACGCGATCTTCGAGCCCTACCATCGTGCCATCGACGGCCGCCTGGAGGAGTTTCGCCGGCGCTCGATCGTGCCGGCGCTGCTGTCGATCCACAGTTTCACGCCGGTCATGAACGGCAACGCGCGTCCGTGGCACGTGGGGGTGCTGTGGGATCGCGATGCGCGCATCGCCGTACCGCTCATGGAAGACCTCGCGGCCAGCGAGGAAGTGACGGTCGGAGACAACCTGCCGTACTCGGGCCGGCATCCGGCCGACTACACGGTGGCACGCCACGCCGAGCGCGCCGGCCTGCCGCACGTGTGCATCGAAGTTCGCCAGGATCTGATCGAGACACCGCAGGGCGTGGAACGCTGGAGTGAGCTCCTCGCGCGCAGCCTCGCACCGATTCTCAACGGGCCGAATCTCAGAATGAAATAGGAACGGGAGACCGTCCATGGCCGTCAAGCAGCCGCCCTTCACGGTGGGCATCGAAGAAGAATATCTGCTGGTGGACCTGGCGACGCGCGATCTGGACAACGATCCGCCCGCCGCGATGCTGAAGGAATGCACCGAGCTCGGCGGCGGGCAGGTGACACCGGAGTTCCTGCGCTCGCAGATCGAGATCGGCACGCGCGTGTGCACCAACATGCAGGATGCGCGCGCAGAGCTCGCGCGCCTGCGCGGGATCGTCGTGCAGGTGGCGCGTCGCTACGGACTGGCGCCGATCGCCGCTTCCACGCATCCGTTCGCGCGCGCGATGCAGCAGAAGCACACCGAGAAGGATCGTTACTTCGCGCTCGCGCGGGAAATGCAGGCGGCGGCGCGGCGCATGGTGATCTGCGGCATGCACGTGCACGTCGGGATCGAGGACGACGAGCTGCGCATCGACTTGATGAACCAGCTGTCTTACTTCCTGCCGCACCTGCTGGCCATGTCCTGTTCCTCGCCGTTCTGGGAAGGCGAGAACAGCGGCCTCAAGTCCTTCCGGCTCACGATCTTCAACGCGCTGCCGCGTACCGGCCTGCCCGAGCGCTTTGCGAGCTACGCCGAATACCAGCGCCACATCAATACGCTGATCCAGAACAACCTCATCCAGGACACCTCGAAGATCTGGTGGGATCTCAGGCCGAGCTGGCGCTATCCGACGCTGGAGACGCGGATCATGGACTGCTGCACGAGCCTCGATGATTCGGTCGCGCTCGCGGCGCTGAACGTCTGCGTACTGCGCATGCTGTACCGCGCGCGGCGGCGCAACCAGCAGTGGCGCGTGTACCCGGACATGCTGGTGAACGAGAATCGCTGGCGCGCCATGCGCTACAGCTTCGACGAGGGGCTGCTGGATCTGGCCAAGGGACAGCTGGTGCCGTTCTCCGAGCTGCTCGAGGAGATGATCGAGCTGGTGCGCGAGGACGCACAGGAGATGGGCTGCGTGAAGGAGATCGAGCACACGCGCGAGATCATGCGTCGCGGCACCAGCGCTCACCGCCAGGTGCAGGTGTACGAAGAGGCGCGCAAGCGCGGTGCGAGCGAGCGCGAGGCGCTCAACGCGGTGGTCGACTGGCTGGTGCGCGAAACGGCGAGCGGCACCGGCTGAGCGTCCCCGGCTGGCCATCGGCCGGCGGCCGGAAGTGGGCATTTACCGCACCCGGCTGGGCGTCGAGCATGCCGCAATGGACAAGCCGTTGGCGTGGATGCTGGCCGGAACGATCGGATGCGTCGCGATGGGCGGGCCGACAGATAGCGAACCGTCAGCAGAGCAGTGCTGCTCCGTGCTGGAACTGCGCCAATACCTCACGAAGCCGGGTCGGCGCGACGATCTGATCGCCCTGGTCGATGACCATCTCCTCGAAGGGCAGGAAGCGCATGCCATGCGCGTCGTCGGACAGTTCCGAAATCCGCGGGCCCCGGATCGCTGGGTGTGGATGCGAGGCTTCTCGGACATGGAGAGCCGTCACCGGGCGCTCACGGACTTCTACCAGGGCGCGCTCTGGAAACAGCACAGTGCGGCGGCGAACGACACCATGGTCGACGTGAGCGATGTGCTGCTGCTCAAGCCTGCCAGCGTGGCGACACAGTTGCGCGTGGGCGGGCGCCCGGCGAACGACGCCGCGCCTTCCGACGGCGGCCTCGTCGTCGTCACGATCAACTATCTGCGTGAACCTGCCGACGCGCGTTTCCTGAGCTTCTTTGCGCAGGAAGCCATCCCGCTGCTGCAAAAAGCCGGCGCCGCCGTGCGCGGACAGTTCGTCACCGAAGCCTCCCCGAATACGTTCAAGGGCCTCCCGGTGCGCGAGGGCGAGGACGTGTTCCTGTGGATAGCCTCGTTCTCCGGCCCGGATGCCTATGAGTGCTATAAGAAGAGTCTGGCTGGCAATGGAGACTGGGCCGCCCGCATCGAACCCGAATTGCGCGAGCGGGTGATGCGGCCCACTGAAGTGATCGAGCTCCTGCCGACGCGCCGGTCCAGGCTACGGCACCCGCCGGTTCCGGAGCATTGAT
>DASTQG010000327.1:0-5845 GCA_035761885.1 Steroidobacteraceae bacterium
GCACGGCATGACCTCCGAGCAGCTCCTGCCATTCGCGAACACGGTGCTCGAGCGCGTGCGCGAGATGCGCATCCACCATCCCAAGTCGACCGTCCTGCGCTACGTGACGGTGAGCGCCGGCGTGCTGAGCGTGGTGCCCGCCGAATCCGACAAGCCCGAGCAGCTCATCGAGAAAGCACAGAAAGCGCTCAAGGAAGCGAAGACGGCGGGGCGCAACCGCGTGGTTTCAAGATAGTTGCGGGACGAAAAGGGGACAGTCACCTTTTTCTCGCGTCGCTCGAAAAAGGAGACAGTCCCCTCAGCGTTTCTTCTGCGCGAGCGGACTTCCCACCGGCGACACCATGGCGACAACGCCGAACGCCGGATGGTCGAAGTAGTGCCTCTCGAAGCTCTTCACGCGCCGCGACTGGCGCAGCGTGAACGTCACCGGGCCTGATCCCTCGTTCGCGCCGAGCAGGGAGTTCGGCGGCGTCGTGGGCGCGTAAGCGAGATCGACCTTCAGGTGCAGGTAGCGGCCGCGCTCCAGCGACACGGTGCCGCGCAACGGCTCGGCATCGGTGGCGATGTCCGCGATGTCGACGGCGAGACCCGCACCGCGCGGCGTGGCGGCCTGTGTCCAGCCGATGTGGCGTATCAGCTCGTAGCCGCGACTGCGAGCGAGCGCCGCATCGACGCTCGCGAGCCGGTACTGCGCCGAGCCGAGTGAGCGCACGGCCATCTTCGCACCGCCCGCTGCTGCCACGCCTTCGTCCGCCTCTTCTTCGGGCTCGCCGCTGCCCGGCGCGGCAACGTGAGCACCGTTCGCTTCCATGCTCCAGTCTTCCGGAACGCCGATGGGCGTCACCGGACGCAGGATCACCAGCTCCACGTTGTACATCGGCTCGGTGGGGCGCGCCGGTTCCGCGGCGGAGGCGGTGAGCGCAACGGCGGCAGAGGCACCGATTGCGAGCATCACTGCGATGCGCAGGAGGCGTCGCGAGAACTCGCGCGGCGTGGCGCCACGCAGATCGTCGCCGGCGAGCGTCGCCACGAGTTGCGTGACGTCGCGCGAGACTGCGATGAAGCGATGGAGCATGCGCCCAGTTTAGCCGGTCGGCGCGCGCCGCGCAGCCGCTGCGGGGCCCGCCTGGAGCGAGGAAATCAGCTCCGCGGTGCGCTCGAAGCGTTCCGCCTCGCTCTCCGCCTTCCACCCGAAGCGCAGCTTCAGGGGTCCATCGAGCCGGTAGTGGCGCGAATTGCGCTGCACGAGGCGGATGACGGCCTGGGGGTCCGCCCGGTTGTCCTCATTGAACAGAACATAGCCGCCCAGCGGGCCCGCATCGATCTTGCGGATGCCCAGCTCCCGCGCGGCGAGCTTCAGGCCGGTGAGGCGGTACAGGTTGCGGGCGGGGGGCGGGAGCGGTCCGAAGCGGTCGACCATCTCCACCTGCAGGTCCTCGAGCGCCTGGGCGTCCGCCGCGCTGGCTATCCGCTTGTACAGGGTCAGGCGCAGGTGCACGTCCGCGACGTAGTCTTCGGGCAGCAGGGCGGGCAGGTGCAGCTCGATCTCCGGCCCGGTGCGCAGGCCCTGCTCGAGGTCCGGCTCCCGGCCCGACTTGAGCGCCGCTACCGCCCGGTCGAGCAGCTCCATGTACAGGTTGAAGCCGATCTCGTTGATCTGGCCGCTCTGCTCCTCGCCGAGCAGCTCGCCCGCGCCGCGGATCTCCAGGTCGTGGGTGGCGAGCGTGAAGCCGGCGCCCAGGTCCTCGAGCGACTCGATCGCCTCCAGCCGCTTGATCGCATCCGCGCTCATCGCGGCGCGCGGCGGAGTGATGAGGTACGCGTAGGCGCGGTGATGCGAGCGGCCGACGCGCCCGCGCAGCTGGTGCAGCTGCGCCAGCCCGAACCGGTCGGCGCGGTCGATGATCATGGTGTTCGCGGTCGGCACGTCGATGCCGCTTTCAATAATAGTGGTGCAGACCAGCAGGTTGAACCTGCGGTGATAGAAATCGAGCATGAGCTGCTCGAGGTCGCGCTCGCGCATCTGTCCGTGACCCACGCGCACCTGCGCCTCGGGCACCAGCCGGCGGATCTCCTCGGCGCGCTTGTCGATGGTCTCCACCGTGTTGTGCACGAAATAGATCTGTCCCCCGCGGCGGATCTCGCGCAGCGCGGCTTCCCGGATCTGCGCATCGTTCCACTCGCTCACGAAGGTCTGGATGGCCAGGCGGTCGGCGGGCGGGGTGGTGATCAGGGACAGATCGCGCAGGCCGCCCATCGCCATGTTGAGCGTGCGCGGAATAGGCGTTGCGGTGAGCGTGAGCACGTCCACCTCGGCGCGCAGCGTCTTCAGGCGCTCCTTGTCGCGCACGCCGAAGCGATGCTCCTCGTCGACGATCACCAGGCCGAGGTCCTTGAACTTCACGTTGGCGTGCAGCAGGCGGTGGGTGGCGATCACCACGTCCACGGCGCCGCGCGCCAGCCCCTCGAGTGTCGCGTTCGACTCGGAGGCGCTGCGAAAGCGCGAGAGCATCTCCACGCGCACCGGCCAGTCCGCGAAGCGGTCCGCGAAGGTCTGGTAGTGCTGCTGCGCGAGGAGTGTCGTGGGCACCAGCACCGCGACCTGCTTGCCCGCCTGCACCGCGACGAAGGCGGCGCGCAACGCCACTTCGGTCTTGCCGAAGCCCACGTCACCGCACACCACGCGGTCCATGGGCTTGCCCGAGCGCAGGTCCTCGATGACCTGGCGGATGGCCTGCGCCTGGTCGGGCGTTTCCTCGAAGCGAAATGCCGTCTCGAAGGCGCGATAGTCGGCCTCGCGCGCGTGCAGGCTCGTTCCCACGCGAGCGGCGCGGCGCGAATACAGGTCGAGGAGCTCCGCCGCGACGTCGCGGATGCGTTGCGCGGCGCGCTTGCGCGCCTTGGCCCACTGATCGGTGCCGAGCTTGTGCAGCGGCGCCGTTTCGGCGGGCGCGCCGGTGTAGCGATTGACGCGATCGAGCGCATGCACCGGCACGTAGATCCGGTCGCCGTCCGCGTACTCGACCACCAGGAACTCGCCGTGCTGGCCGCTGACCTCGAGAGTCTGCAGGCCCTGGTACCGGCCGACGCCATAGTCCTCGTGCACCACGGGCGCACCGAGCGTGAGGTCGGTGAGCTCGCGCAGGATGGCCGCGGGATCGCGTTCCGCGCGCCGCCGGCGTCGTTCCTGCTGCGCCCGCTCGCCGAAGATCTGTTCCTCCGTGAGCAGCGCGAGCGGCGGCGACTCCAGCAGGAGGCTCCCTGCCCACGGCGCAACGGTGAGCGCCACGTGCGCGCTGCCCTGCACGAACGTGCGCCAGTCGGGCACCTGTTCCACGCGCACGTCGCGCGCGCGCAGCAGGTCGAGCAGCAGTTCGCGGCGCCCGCCCGATTCCGCTGCGAGCAGCACGCGACCGGGAAACTCTTCGAGAAAGCGCGCCAGATCCGCGGCGGGCTGCTCGGCACGCACGTCGATGCGCAGGCGCGGCGGTGCGAGCGTCGGGAAGTTCACGATCGGTGTCGCGGCTCCGAGCTCGTCCAGCTTCGGCCGCTGCACATCGATCCGCGGCAGCCGCGCGAGCCGTCCTTCGAGCGCCGCCGGATCGAGTGCGATCTCCGCGGGCGCGAGCACGGGGCGTTCGAGGTCGTGGCGGCGTTGCTCGTAGCGCTCCGTGATCTCGCGCCAGATCACTGCGGCGCGCGATGCGCTGTCGGCGGCGTCGACCACGATCGAGCCGCGCGGCAGGTAATCGAACAGCGTGGCGAGCTCCTCGAAGAAGAGCGGCAGGTAGTACTCGATGCCCGCCGGCGCGAGTCCCTCGCTCACGCCGCGATACACGCTCGAGCGCGCCGGATCGCCCTCGAAACGCACGCGGTAGCGGCGGCGAAACTCGCGTACTGCCTCGGGGTTGAGCGGATACTCGCGCGCCGGCAGCAGGCGCAGGTGCTCGATCGCATCGCCCGAGCGCTGCGTCTGCGGATCGAAGCGGCGAATCGACTCGATGTCGCGGTCGAACAGGTCGATGCGCAGGGGCTCCTGCGTTCCCATCGGAAACACGTCGATCAGCGAGCCGCGCACCGCGAACTCGCCATGGGTGACCACCTGGCCCACGTGGGCGTAGCCGGCGGCGACCAGGCGCGCGCGGAAGGCTTCGGCGTCGAGCTGCTCGCCGCGCTTGAGATTCAGGGCGTGGCTGTCGATCCAGGCGCGCGGCGCGATCCGCTGCAGGAGCGTGGAGAGCGCCACGACCACGACGCCACGCGTGAGGGAGGGCAGCTCGTGGAGCGTTGCGAGGCGCTCGGAGACGATGTCGGGGTGCGGAGCGAAGAGATCGTAAGGCAGGGTCTCCCAGTCCGGGAACAGGCGCACGGGGAGCCGCTCGCCGGCGAAGAATGCGATCTCTCCCTGCAGGCGCTCCGCTTCGCGCGCGCCCTCGGCCAGCACCAGCAGCGGACCCTTGGCGCGCGCTGCGGCTTCGGCGATCGCAAGCGCCGGGGAGCCGCCGTACAGCTGTCCCCAGCGGACGTGGGGCCGGGCCTCATCGGGCCCGGCGTCGTTGGGCCCGGACTCGTTGAACAATAGGGGTTCGATCATCGCGCGTGCAGCGGGGCTTCGAACGAAGGCGCGCACTCTACGCGCGTCCCCGGACGAAACAACCCCCGAAAAATCAGCACACAAAACTAAGGGGACCGCCGCCGGCAACGAAAGTTACCGTCGGACGGCCCCCTTCGGGGTAAGACGGAGAGGTCGGGTTACGAGGTCGCCACCGCGTGGATGACCTTGTCGTGCTCGAAGAACACCGAGAAGCTGGGGTAGTCCCATCGAGTGATCGGCGGATCGCCGACAGTGGCGTGCCGGTTGGTGGGCTGGCCGAACTTGGCCTCCACCGCGTTCATCGTCTGGCCGCGGCCCGGCCGTTCGACCGAGGATTCCTTGATGGCGACCGCATCGCCCACGGCGATCGTTTCAGCACTGGCGCTTGCGGCCAGGGCGAGGCCTGCGGCGAGCGCAGCCCACACAGCTCGGTTCATACGACTTCCTCCCTCGAGACAGCCCGACGCGATGGTACAGCCAGCGCGCAGCATGGCCCAGATTATGTTTCAAGACATAGAGTTACGGTTAGAATGTGTGACGTGGTTCACGAGCCTGCGGGGGCCTGTGGTCTAATGCGCCGCCCCCGCTAGCCCGTCCACGTCGGATCCCGGCCCAGGCAGCACACCAGCAGCGAATGAAATTGCCCTTGCCCCTGTTCGTCGGCCTGCGCTACCTGCGTCCGCGCAAGCAGCAGTTGCTGGTGTCCTTCATCAGCATGACCTCGATGCTCGGCATCTTTCTCGGCGTCGGGGCGCTGATCACGATCCTCTCGGTCATGAATGGTTTCGAGGCGGAGCTGCGCTCGCGCCTCCTGAGCCTGACGTCGCACGCGACCCTCAGCGAAAATCCCCAGGCCCTGGCGCACTGGCCAGAGCTCGCGAAGCGCGCGCGAGAGGTCCCCGGCGTGCAAGCGGTGGCGCCGTTCGTGGAGACGCAGGTGCTGCTCGCGCACGAGCCCGACCTCAGCGGTGCGATCCTGCGCGGCATCGATCCTGAGAGCGAGGAGGCCGCCTCGCAGGTGGGACGCGCCGTGGTGGCAGGCCGTCTCGCCGATCTCGAACCCGGGAAGGCGCGCCTCGCCATCGGCCGGGTCCTCGCCTTCCAGCTCGGACTGGGAGTGGGCGATGAGGTCACCGTCATGGTGCCCGCGGTGGATGCTCACAGCTCGGATATCCGTCCACGCCTGCAGCGCTTTACCGTCGCGGCGATCTTCGAAGTCGGCGTGCAGGATCACGATGGCGTGCTCGTGAT
>DASTQG010000328.1:0-14444 GCA_035761885.1 Steroidobacteraceae bacterium
GTTCTCGATGTAGTCGAGGATCGCCTTGCCCTGGTCCGCTCCGGCGAACAGCGGGCGGTAGGTGTTGGGGTAGGGCACGTGCGTGACGCCGGGCATGGCCGGGAAGAAGCCGGCCTGCTGCGTGTACTTGCTGGCGGTGAAGGCGAGCGAGCCCATGGTGCGCCCGTGAAAGCCGCCAAGGAAGCCGATGAACCGCGGCCGGCCGGTGACGTAGCGCGCGAGCTTGAGCGCGCCCTCGACCGACTCGGTGCCGCTCTGGCACACCAGTATCTGCACCGGCTCGCGCATCGGATCGAGCTCGTTGATCTTCTCGGCGAGGCGCGTCATGCGCTCGTGCCAGTAGTCGCTCGAGATGTGCAGGAAGTCGTCGGCCGCGGCCTTGATGGCTTGCACCACTGCCGGGTGCGCGTGCCCGGTGCTGCACACCGCGATGCCCGAGGCGAAATCCAGGAAGCGGTTGCCGTCGACGTCCCAGACCTCCGCGCCGCGGCCTTTCGCCATCACGAACGGATAGTCGCGCGGATAGGAAGGTGTCGTGACCGCGCGGTCGCGCTCGATGAGCGCGCGCGCCTTCGGGCCGGGCAGGGGCATGCGGATGTGAGGCGTGGCCATGAAACTGTCTCCTTCAGCTCAGCTCGATGCGCACCGGCTGCTCGTGAGCGGCGCGAGTTCGTGCGTGCAGGTCGCGCAGGCACTCGAGGTCGCCCGCGGCGGGCGGCTCCAGTGACTGCAGGTCGGATGCCACGGCGAGCGGCCAGCCGGTCGCCGCGCGCACCGCCTCGACGCTCACGCCGGGATACAGAGCGCTCAGCTCCAGCTCGTCGGTGTGCGGGTTCGGTCGCAACACGCCGAAATCCGTGATGACGGCGCGCGGTCCCGCGCCCGGTGCGCCGCTCGCGCGGCGCTCGCCCGAGCCCCCGAGATATCCGCACGAGGTGCGAAAATCCAGGCGCGGCACGAACGTGCGCGCCGACTGCTTCATCACCACCAGCACTTCGCGCGCATGCGTCGCGATCTCGGGCGCTCCGCCCGCGCCGGGCAGGCGCACGCGCGGCCGCGCGTAGTCGCCGATCACCGTGCTGTTGAGGTTGCCGAAGCGGTCGAGTTGCGCCGCGCCGAGGAAACCGACGTCGACGCGCCCGCCCTGCAGGAAGTGCGCGAAGATCTCCGGTAGCGGCACCACGCAATCGGCGGTCTCGGCCAGTTCTCCGTCGCCGATCGACAGTGGCAGCACACTCGGCCGCGTGCCGACGGTACCCGATTCGTAGATGAGCACGAGGTCCGGCGCGTGCGTGAGGCGCGCGAGGTTGCAGGCGGCGCTCGGCAGGCCGATGCCCACGAAGCACACGGCGCCGTTGCGCAAGTGACGCGCCGCCGTCACCGTCATGATCTCGTCGGCTGTGTAGCGTGCAGCGCTCACGATTGCATCCGCGCAGCGCTCACGCGGCTACCCGTATTGCGCGCAGGAACGCCGCGTGGTCGCGCAGATCGAGCACGTGCCGGCGCATCCACGCGCTGAAGCGCTCGCGATCGCGCGATACCTCGTCCCATTCGAGATAGAAGCGGTTGTCGCGCGGATAGTGGCCTTGCGCGTACGAGGGATAGGCGCCGCCGGGCACCACGCACACCGCGCTCACGAGCCAGCGCGGCAGCACCAGCGCGTTCATGTCCGCCTGCAGTCGCTCGACCTGTCGCTCGACGGTGACGATGAGGCAGCGCGCGGCCATCGCGGCTTCCTTCGCCGCGCCGACGATGCCACGGATCACCACGTTGCCCTGGCTGTCGACTTCCTGCGCGTGCAGGATGGTGACGTCGGGATTGATCGCCGGCACGGCGCTCAACGCTTCGCCGGTGTACGGGCAGGTGACGGTTCGCACCCGCGGCTCGGGCAGGTGCGCAAGATCCGACACAGCGTGACGCCGCATCAGCCCGCACGACAACCCGCTCGCGCCCGCCTGGTATGCCACGGCCATCTCGGCGTGCGTGTGCTCGAAGATCTGCAGCGGCGCGGGCCACTGCTTCTCCACCGCATCGCGCAGGCGATGCAGCGAGCCCACGCCCGGATTGCCGCCCCAGGAGAAAGTGAGCCGGTCCGCGCAGCCCATGCCGATCATCTGGTCGTAGATGAGGTCGGGCGTCATGCGGATGAGGTGCAGGCGCCGCCGGCCCTGGCGGATGATCTCGTGACCCGCGGCGAACGGAATCAGGTGCGTGAAGCCCTCGAGCGCGATGCTCTGTCCGTCGTGCACGTGCCGTTCGACCGCCTCGCTGAGTGTGAGCAGCGGCATGCGGTCACTCGACGACCGTCTGCGACTGTTCGCGCAGGTATTGCGGCAGGTAGTAGAACGAGGCGATGGCCTTGCCGGTGTTGCCCGAGCCCTTCCAGCCGCCGAAGGGCTGGTAGCCCGGCCAGGCTCCCGTGGTCGCGCCCTGCGGACGATTCGCGTAGGTCACGCCGGCTTCGATGTGCTGGTGGAACCAGGGCACTTCCTCGGGCGCACCGTAGAACCCGGCCGTCAGGCCGAGGGGGGATTCGTTCGCGAGTTGCATCGCCTCGTCGTTCGAGGCGACGCGGTGGAGCATGAGGATCGGCAGGAACATTTCCCGTTGCCACAGCGGATGCGAGGTGGGTGCCTCCGCCAGCACCGGCTGCACGAAGTAACCGTTGCCGCGGTCCGCGTCCTGCAGACGCTCCCCGCCGCAAAGAATGCGAGCGCCGTCGGTGCCGAGCTGTTCTACGTAGCGCGCATAGTCCTCGTAGCCTTCCGGCGTGCACACCGGGCCGAGCCAGTTTTCCTGGCGCAGAGGATCGCCGATGCGCAACCCGGCGATCTGGCGCTCTAGTTTCCCGATCAGCGCGGGCGCGACGTCGCGATGCACGTAGAGGCGCGACAGAGCCGAGCATTTCTGTCCGCCCATGCCGTAAGCGGAGCGCACGATGCCCGTGGCCGCGCGCTCCAGGTCAGCGCCGGCCGTGACGATGCAGGCATTCTTGCCACCCATTTCCGCAATGCAGGGACGCGGGTAGCGGCCGCTGTGCATCGAGCGCGCGATCCCCATGCCGACTTCGTACGAGCCGGTGAAGGTCAGGCCCGCCGTGAGCGGATGATCGACCAGCGCCTGGCCGATGGCGCGACTCGAACCGCTCAGGTAGTTGAAGACGCCCGGCGGCAGCCCCGCATCGCGCAGACAGTCGGCAAGCAGCCGTCCCGCCCACGGTGTCGCGGTCGCGCCCTTGAGCACGACCGTGTTGCCAGTGACGAGTGCGGCGGCGACCGGTCCGCCCGCCAGCGCGAACGGAAAGTTGAACGGCGTGATGACCACCCAGGCGCCGTAGGGTTTCAGGACGCTGCGGTTGTGCGAGACGTGGGTCGTGAGCGGATCGTCGGGCAGCGGACGATCGAAACCGCCCTGGCGCTCGAACTCGTCGCAATAGGAGAAGAAGAAGTCGGCGGTTTCCTGCGCTTCGCCGAGCGCCTCCATGCGATTCTTGCCCACCTCCAGCGTGAGCGCCGCGGCGATGTCGTAGACGCGCTCTTCGATGAGCTGCCCGGCGCGCCGCAGCAGCGCGAGTCGTTGCGCCATCGCCGTGCGCCGCCACGACGTAAATGCCGCGTGAGCGGCACGCATCGCTGCGTCGGCGTCCGCAGGGGTGGCGGCCGCGAAGGAGCCGAGCAGTTCGTCGCGATTGGCCGGATTGCGCTTTTCCAGCAGTTGCTCGCCGGGCCGATCGCGACCTTCGATGTGCAGCGGGTGCTCGGCACCCAGCGCCGCTCTCACTCGCGCGGCCGCCTCCTCGAAGCGGGCATGCAACTGCGCGGGCGGATTGAACATGGTCGAATACGTGAGCCTGAAGCTCATGCGCGCGCGCTCCGGTCCACCTCGAGCGTCAGCCGGCCGAGCAGCCGGTCGAGCAGACTCAGCCCGTCCGCGAGATCCTTCTCCGCGATGACCAGCGGCGGGGCGAGCAACAGCAGATTGCCACGGGCTGCGAAAGACACTCCCGCGTCCATCGCCTCGCGCAACAGTGCCTTCACGCTCGCGTGCATGTCGGGCCAGCTGCCCAGGGAGGCGCGCGAGGCACGATCGCGCACCAGCTCCACGACCGCGAACAGGCCGTGGCCGCCGCGCACTTCGCCGATCACGGGATGGCGGGACTGCATGCCCCGGAGCGATTCGAACATCTGCGCGCCGAGCCGTCGCGAGCGCTCGATCAGGTTCTCGCTCGCGTACGCCTCGATCGCGGCGACGCCGGCGGCGCACGACAGCGGATGCCCGCAATACGTGAGCCCGGTGTAGAGCATCTGCGGTTCGAGGATGCGCGCGACGTGCGCGGCGAGGACCACCGCGCCCAGCGGCGCGTGCGCACCCGTGAGACCCTTCGCGAGCGTCATCATGTCGGGACGGCTGGTTTCGCCCTGCCGCTGCCAGGCAAACCATTCGCCGCAGCGACCGAAGCCGCTCATCACCTCGTCCGCGATGAGATACACGCCGCGCGCGCGCGTCTGCTCACGCAGCGTCGGCCAGAAGCTGTCGGGCGGCACGATGCCGTTGGTGCCCGCGTTGGGCTCCATGAGCACGGCGGCGACCTGTTCCACGCCGCAGCCGTCGATGAGCGCTCCCACGTGTTCCGCGGCCGCGATGCCGCATTGCTCGGCGCTCACCGCGCCGACGGGGCAGCGGTACGCATAAGGCGCGAGCGAATGCATGACCCGGTACGCGGCGCTGTCGACCTGGTGCGCGGTGCGGGCATCGCCGGAGAGCGCCATCGCGGCGTAGCTCGCGCCGTGATAGGACCGATCGCGCGTGATGATCCAGCCGTGCGTCTTGCCGCTCGCCTGGCGAGCGAACTTGACGGCGTGCTCGTTGGCGTCCGCGCCGCCGAGCGTGAAGTAGACGCGACCGCCCTCGTAGCCGGATTTTTCCAGCAGGAGCTCCGCAAGGCGCGCCCGCGGCTCGGCGCCCCAGGCGCTGGTCACGAAGCAAAGACGCGCGGCCTGCTCGCGGATCGCCGCGACCACGCGCGGATGCTGATGCCCGAGGTTGGAGCATTCGGACAGGCTGCTGAAATCCAGGATGGAGCGGCCGTCGGCCGTGAACAGTCGTGCGCCTTCGCCGCCCGCGATCGTGGGGGCGTCCCATTCGGTCTGCTGGCACCAGCTGTGCAGGACTGTCAGCCGTTCGGGGCGCATGCGGACGACACCTGCCGTGCGGTATGTTCGATAATCGGACGAGATGTTCGTATTGCGAACAACTCTAGGAGGCCCTACGCTTGCCGTCAACGCTCCGCCAATCCACAAGCGACGAGCCAAGCGCGATGAACCCACCGCCCGCGACGGTCGCGTTCGAGAAATCCCCGGACTACGTCCAGTCGCTGCATCGTGGCCTGGACGTGATCTGCGCATTCTCGCGCGAACGTCCCGCGATGACACTTTCCGACCTCGCGCTGCGCACCGGCCTGTCGCGTGCCGTGGTGCGTCGCCTGCTCCTGACGCTCGAGCACCTCGGTTACATCTCCCGCGAAGGCGGCCGCCAGGGGCGCCTGTTCGCGCTGTCGCCGCGAATCCTCGAGCTCGGGCTCGGCTACATCTCCTCGCTGGGCGTCGCACGCATCGCACTGCCCGTGATGCAGGACCTCGCCGACGCCATCCAGGAGTCGTGCTCGCTGACGGTACTGGAGGGCGAGGACATCGTCTACGTGCAGCGCGTTTCGGTGCGCAAGGTGATGACCATCAGCCTCAGCATCGGCGCGCGCCTGCCGGCCTTCTGCGCTGCGATGGGACGCGTGCTGGTGGCCGGGCTCGACGAGGACAAGCGCGCGCGCTGGCTCAGGAACCTGAAGGCGCGCGCCTACACACCGTTTACGGTGACCGACAAGAACGCACTGGCGCGCGAGTTCCTCAAGGTGCGCGCGCAGGGTTACGCCTACGTCGAGCAGGAGCTGGAAGAGGGCTTGTGCTCGCTCGCCGTGCCGATCGTCAGCGCGCGCGGCGATACCATCGCGGCACTCAACGCCGGCATGGCGTTTCGCGCGGGAGCGCGCGCCCGTGCGCTCAAGGACGTGCTGCCGGCGCTGCAGGCCGCTGCGCGCCAGATCCAGGCCTCGCTTCCCACGAGCCCCGGCGCCGCGCAGGTGAGCGCATGAACCAGGCGAGCGGGCCCGTCGGAACGCTGGAAGTCGCCCTTGCACACGCGACGCGGCTCCTGGGCCAGCAACCGCAGCTCGCGGCGGAACAGGCACAGGAAATCCTGCGCGTCGTTCCCGGCCATCCGGCGGCCCTGCTGTTGCTCGGGTCGGCGACGCGCGCTTGCGGGGACGCGCAGCAGGCGCTGCGAGTGATTGAACCGCTGGCGCGCTCGAACCCGCGGTGGGCGCACGCGCAACTGGAACTGGGCCTTGCACTCGGCGCCGCCGGGCGGGGCGAAGAGGCGATCGCCGCGTTGCGGGTATCACTGCAGTTGAACCCGGAGCTCGGCGAGGGCTGGCGTGCGCTGGCCGAGCACCTCACCGCGATCGGCGACGTGGAGGGCGCGGACGACGCATACGCCCGTCACATCCGCTACTCCTCGCAGGACCCCCGCTTGATGCGTGCCGGCGTCGCTCTGGTGGAGAACCGCATCGCGGTAGCGGAGGCGTTGCTGCGCGAGCACTTGAAGGCGCTACCGACCGATGTCGTGGCCATACGGATGCTGGCGGAGGTCGCGGCGCGGCTGGGCCGGTACGATGATTCGGTCAATCTGCTGGAGCGCTGCCTGGAACTGTCGCCCGGCTTTCGCGCTGCGCGCCACAACTACGCCGTGGTCCTGCACCGCTCCAACCGCTCCGAGGCCGCCCTGCAGCAGGTCGAGCAGCTGCGGCGGGCGGATCCTGGCAATCCAGGGTATCAATCTCTCGAGGCGGCGATCCTCGCGCGACTGGGCGACTACGCTCGCTCGATCGAGCTCTACGAAAAGGTGCTCGCGGGCTACCCGGGCCAGGCCCGGGCGTGGATGAGCTATGGCCACGCTTTGAAGACCGCCGGGAGGCAGGCGGACAGCGTGCGCGCCTACCGCCGCTGTACGGAATTGGTCCCGCGCATCGGTGAGGCCTGGTGGAGTCTTGCCAACCTCAAGACCGTTCGCTTCACCCCCGAGGACCTTACGCGGATGCGCTCGCATCTGCAGGACGCGCAGCTGTCCCAGGCCGACCGGCTGCATTTTCACTTCGCACTCGGCAAGGCGCTCGAGGACGCCGGCGAGCATGCCGAATCGTTCGAGCACTACGCGCGGGGCAACGAGCTGCGCAAGCGGCAGCTCTCATACGACCCGCAACGCACCACGGAGCTGGTGAGGCGCACCAAGGCGGTGTTCACAGCCGAGTTCTGTTCGACCCGCCCGCCGGGCGGTTGCCTCGCGTCCGACCCGATCTTCATCGTCGGGCTGCCCAGGTCGGGTTCCACGCTCCTGGAACAGGTGCTGGCCAGTCATCCGTTGGTGGAAGGCACGCAGGAGCTTCCCGACATCATTGGCATCTCGCGCACGCTGGGCGGGCCCCGCGGCCGCGGCGAGCCCTCGCGCTATCCGGAAATCCTCGCGACGCTCGACGGTGCACAGCTCGCACAGCTCGGCGAGCAGTACCTCGCGCAGACGCGCATCCAGCGCAAGACGGACAAGCCGTTCTTCATCGACAAGATGCCGAACAACTGGGCACACGTGGGACTCATCCACCTGATCCTGCCGCGCGCGCGCATCATCGACGCCCGCCGTCATCCGCTCGGCTGCTGCTTCTCCGGCTTCAAGCAGCACTTCGCGCGGGGCCAGGCGTTCACCTATGGCCTGGAGCAGATCGGCACGTACTACCGCGACTACGTGAACCTGATGGCCCATTTCGACCAGGTACTGCCGGGACGCATCCACCGTGTTCTCTACGAGGACATGATCGAGGACACTGAGGCCCAGGTCCGGCGCCTGCTGGATCACTGCGGGCTGCCCTTCGACGAGCGCTGCCTGCGTTTCTACGAAACCGAGCGCGCGGTGCGGACCGCGAGCTCCGAGCAGGTCCGGCAGCCCATTTATCGGGACGGAATGGATCAATGGCGCCATTACGAGCCGTGGCTGGCGCCGCTCAAGCAGGCACTGGGCCCCGTGCTCGACGCCTACCCGGCCGTGCCACAGTTTTGAATCTCTGAACTAGCGCTTACACTGGCGCCAGCGGACTCAAGGGGGACGATTCCATGACCAAACCAAAGCGAGTAAGGGTTTCCGGCAAACACACCCGCACGGCCGAGCCGCGACTGGGCGCGTGGCGGCGAGTACCGCTGGCGGCCGCCGTTTCTGCCGCATTGGCCGGGGTGGCCGCGCCTGCGATTGCACAGGATCAGGCCCAGACCAGCGTTCTCGGGGAGGTCCTGGTCACCGCGCAGAAGCGCACCGAGAACCTCCAGGACGTGCCGTTGAGCATCCAGGCTTTCGGCACCGAACAGCTGGAAGAGCTGAACATCGTCGACTTCGCCGACTACGTGAAGTACCTGCCGAGCGTGTCCTACACGAGCTTCGGGCCCGGTTTCAGCGTCGCGTACTTCCGCGGCGTGGCGAGCGGCGAGAACAACAATCACTCCGGACCCCAGCCGACCGTCGGCATGTACCTGGATGAAATGCCGATCACGACGATCCAGGGCGCGCTGGACGTGCACCTGTACGACATCCAGCGGGTCGAAGCGCTCGCGGGGCCGCAGGGCACGTTGTACGGCGCCAGTTCCATGGCCGGAACCATCCGCATCATCACCAACAAGCCCGATTCCAGCGCTTTCCAGGCCGGGTACAGTCTCGAGGCCAGCTCCATAGGCGACGGCGCGGAAGGCTACATCGGCGAAGGGTTCGTCAACATTCCCCTCGGCGAACGGGCCGCCGTGCGCCTGGTGGGCTGGTACCGCGAAGACGGTGGCTACATCGACAACGTTCCTGCCACGCGCACGTTCCCGACCTCCGGCGGATGCATCAGCAACTTCGATCCGCCCGACCCGGGCTGCGCGGTGACCGAGAACCGCGCCGAGGACGATTACAACGACGCCGAGACCTACGGCGCGCGCGCGGCGCTGCGCATCGATCTGAGCGACACCTGGACGCTCACGCCGGTCGTCATGGGTCAGAAGCAGACGACCAACGGCAGCTTCGCGTTCAACCCCGATCGCGGCGACCTGTCGGTTGCCCGGTTCTACCCGGAGCACACCGAAGACGAGTGGGTGCAGGCGTCCCTCACGCTGGAGGGCAAGATCGGCAACTTCGATCTCGTCTACGCCGGCGGTTACCTCACGCGCGAAGACACGGTGGATTCGGACTATTCCGACTATTCGTACTTCTACGACACCCAGGCAGGGTACGGCTCGTACTGGTACGACGACGACGGTATCCCCCTGGCCGATCCCTCGCAGTTCATCAACGGCGCGGACGACTACAAGCGCCAGAGCCACGAGCTGCGCATCAGCTCGCCGGTCGACAACCGCCTGCGCTTCGTCGGCGGCGTGTTCTACCAGCGCCAGGAACACGACATTTTCCAGAACTATCAGATCCGCGGCCTGGGCGTGCCACTGGAAGTGACCGGATGGGAGGACACGATCTGGCTGACGAACCAGAAGCGCATCGATCGCGACTGGGCGGTGTTCGGCGAGCTGACCTACGACATCACCGATGCCCTGTCGGTGACGGGCGGATTCCGCACCTTCGAGTCGGACAACTCACTGAAGGGTTTCTTCGGCTTCTCCTCGGCGTACAGCGACAACTACGGCGAAGACCTGTGCTTCTCCGACGAACCTTTCAACGGCTCGCCATGCACCAATCTCGATGCGAGCGTGAAGGAGAGCAGCACGGTGCCGAAGGTGAATTTCACCTACCGCTTCGATGACCAGAAGCTGATGTACGCAACCTACTCGCGCGGCTTCCGGCCAGGCGGCATCAACCGTAATGGCACGGTGCCTCCGTTCAAGCCGGACTACCTGACCAACTACGAGCTCGGATGGAAGTCCACGCTGGGTGGCCGTGTCCGCTTGAACGGCGCCGTGTTCATGGAGCAGTGGGACGACATCCAGTTCTCGTTCCTGCCGCCGAGCGGCTCGGGTCTGACCGTCATCCGCAACGCGGGTGAGGCCGAGATCCTCGGCGTCGAGGCGGACATTCAGTGGGCGGCCAGCGAGCGCTTGATGATATCGACCGGGTTCTCCTACATCGATGCGCAGCTCACGGAAGACTACGTCCCGGATCCGGACGAGCCGCCGACAGCGCCGGACGGTACGCGTCTGCCGGTCACCCCGGAGTTCAAGGCCAATCTCACCGCTCGTTTCACCTTCCAGATGGGCGAGCTGGATGCCTACGTCCAGGGTTCCGGCGTGTATCAGACGGAAAGCTTCGCGGACCTGCAGACCGAAGATCGCGATATCCTCGGCGAGCAACCCGCCTACGGGATCGCGGACTTCACCGCCGGCATCGGGCGTGATTCGTGGTCGCTCGATCTGTATCTCAACAACGCCTTCGACAAGCGCGCGGAAGTCTTCAAGTTCGCGGTCTGCGCGACGGACGTCTGCGGAGTGAGTCCGAACGTGATCACGAACCAGCCGCGAACGTTCGGCGTGAAGTTCGGGCAGCGCTTCTGAGTCGGCCCGCAGAGGCAACTCCAGCCATTCCTCGACATCCGCCGGGCCTGCAATCGCAGGCCCGGCTTTTTTTTCAGCCTCAGTTCCCCGCCTGGGTACGCGCCTTCTGCGGATGCTGCGCCTGGACCCAGGTGAACTCCGCGCCGAGCAGGAAGATCTGCGTCGAGTAGTACACCCACACCAGGATCACGATCAGCGACCCGGCCGCGCCGAAGCCCGACGCGATGCCGGTGCGGCCGATGTACAGGCCGATGAGGTACTTGCCGATCGCCAGGAGCAGCGCGGTCACGGAGGCGCCGACCCAGACGTCGCGCCAGTGGATCTTCACGCTCGGCATGAACTTGTAGATGGCTGCTATGACTGCGGTGATGACGGCGAAAGTGAACACGAAATTCAGGACCTCGAGCAGCCGCATCCAGTCCTGCCTGGGCCCGCCCCACCACTCGCCCAGCGCGGCCAGCGCGGTGCTGAGCGCGAGCGACACCACGAGCAGGAAGCCGAGGGCGAGGATCATGCCCAGAGAGAGGAACCTCGCGCGCAGCAGGCCCCAAACGCCTTTCGGGCGTTTCGAGGCCGGCGCTTTCCAGATCACATCGAGTGCGCGCTGCAGTTCGGCCAGCACGGTCGTCGCACCGAGCAGCAGCGTGAAGATGCTGACGACGCCAGCGGTGATGCCGCGTTCCGGCCGGTTCGCGCTCTCCAGCAGCGCGTCGATCATCTGCGCGCCGCTTTCGTCCATCAGGCGCCCGAGCTCGCGCACGATTTCCTCGCGCACCGCATCGGCACCGAAGAACAGCCCCGCGACCGCAATGATCAGGATCAGCAGGGGAACGATGGAAAAGACCGTGTAGTACGCCAGCGCCGCGCCCATGCTCGGCGCGCTGTCGTCCTTCCATGCGATGGCTGCGGACTTGACCGTCCGCCACAGGCGGCGAGGACTCATGGCAGGACTCCAGGTACCGGACATTGCAATATTGCAATTCGCGAACGGAGCGGCGAATTGCAATATTGCAATGTCCGGTACCTGCGTCAGGCGACCCGGTTGCGCCCCGTGCGCTTGGCTTCGTAGAGCTGAGTGTCGGCGGCCTGCAGTAGTTCCGCGTCGTCGACCGTTCCGTCCCATTGCCACAACCCGATGCTCAGGGTGACCCGCAGGCCGGGGTGGACGTTACGCCAGTCGTGCGCCTCGACGCGATGGCGCAGGTTCTCGCAGAACGCCAGCGCCGCCTCGCGGCCCATGCCCGGCAGGATCAGCGCGAACTCCTCGCCGCCGATGCGCGCGACGAGGTCGGTGGAGCGGCACAGATGGCGCATGAGCGAGGCGCTCTGGCGCAGTACCTCGTCGCCGATGGCGTGCCCGAGCGCATCGTTCACCACCTTGAAGTGATCCAGGTCCGCGACCGCGAGCGTGAGCGGCTGCCCCACCGCGCGCGCGACGTCGATCTCGGCGGCGAGCCGCTGGCTGAAGCAGCGCCGGTTCGCGATGCCGGTGAGCGGATCCTCCTGCGATTCGCGCTCGAGCTTGCGGCTGCGCTCGCCGAGGGCGGCGATGAGCCGTTCCTTCTCGCGGTTCGCCTGTTCCAGCTCGCGCGTGCGTTCGGTAACGCGCTCCTCCAGGCGCCGGCGGTACGTTTCCAGATCCTCGAAGGCACGCGCATCGTCCAGGGCGAGGGCGACCTGCTCGGCGAGGCGCTTCATCAGGTGCAGGTCCGCCGAGGAATAGATGCCCGGGCGCGTGTGCTGCACGCTGAGCAGCCCGACTACGCCGTCCTCTCCGAGCAGCGGCACCACGATCAGAGAGCCGGTCTCCTTGTCCGTGATCTCTGCGCGTTCCCTGAGCGCGGCGGGCGCTCGCGCCCAATCCTCGACCAGCACCGGCTCGCCGCGCTCGATCACCCAGCCGAACAGCCCGACCCTGAGGGGCTTGGTGCGCGGCGGCAGACGCATGCCACGCCGCTCGTGGACGCGTATGTGCAGCGCGTCGGAGCCGCGATCCGCGAGCGCGAGGTAGAACTCGTCGAAGCGGAACAGCGCGCGCGTCTCTCCGACGATGCGGTTGCCGAGCTCGTCGATGCGCAGCGCACCGTGCAGCGCGCGTCGTGCCTGCGCGAGCTTGGCAAGATCGGCGCTGTCGTCGTCCACCGCGCTCAGGGATCGGCCGACACCGTTGAAACTGAGCACGAACACGACCATGAGCGCCGCGAACAGCGCGAACACCGCGGGTGGTGCCGAGTTGAAGAGCAGGGCGGCGAGCACTCCGGACGGCACGAAGATCAGGTCCATGAGGGAGTAGACGGGGCGGATCACGCGCCGCACGTCACGTCCGTCGAAGCGCCAGAACAGCGCCATCAGCAGCACGTTCACCGCCTGCGCCACGAGCGCCATGGCAACGAGCGGCACGACGTCGGCGCCGGAAAGCGAGGTGAGAGGATGTTCGCCGCCCGCCGCCTCATAGGCCCACGCGGCGGCGAGCAGCATGAGGATGGTCATGCTCGCGTTGTGCACCCCGCGCAGCGCGCCGACCTTCAACGAACCCTGGCTGTAACTGCGATTCGCCAGCGGCCAGAGGAGCGAAGCGGTGCCGCAGATCGCAGCGGCCACCGGAGGATCGAGCACGAGCAGCAGCCCGATCTGCGGGAGCCGTTCCATGGACGTGAGACCGACGAGCGGCGCGGGCAGGCCGAATTGCCAGATGAACAGGCACGCGAGGATCAGGAGCGGGGTCACCCACAACGGCGGAAAGGATGCGGAGTCGGCCAGGCTGAACCCGAGCAGCGTCAGCGCCACTGCGGCGAGCAGCAGCGAATAGACGGCGAGCGGTCGGTACCGGGAAACCATGCTGGCAGTTTACGCGCAGCGGGCGGGTGTGGTGCCGAGCCAGGTACCGGATACTTGCAATAGTTGGCATTCTCGGAAGGCGCAGCACCGAGAATGCCAACTATTGCAAGTATCCGGTACCTCTCTCCCGGCACCGCGGCAGTTCCCACACCGTTTTCGGATAGAACCGTTCCAGCAGTCCCGTGCATGCTGTGGCACACAGGTCACGGGAAACGCCGCCATGCTCACGCTCTATGATTACCTGCCCTCGCAGAACGCCTACAAGGTTCGCTTGCTGCTGAGCCATCTCGGGCGGCCGTATCGCACCGAGATCGTCAGCATCTTCGAGGGCAGGGGTCAGGACCCCGAGTACCTGCGAATCAATCCGACCGGCGCGGTCCCCGCGATTCGCACCGAGGATGGCAAGGTCCTCGCCGAGTCGCTGGCGATTCTCACGTTCCTGGCCGAAGGCAGCCGCTACCTGCCGCAGGATCCCTACCAGCGCGCACGCGCGCTGCAGTGGATGTCGTTCGAGAACGACTATCTCCAGAATTCGATCGGCTCGCTGCGTTTCTGGACGCTCACGGGCAAGCTCGGGCGCCGACCGCCGGCGCTGGTGGAGATGAAGCGCCAGGCCGCGTTGAAGTGCCTCGCCATCCTGGAGCGCGCGCTCGAGTCCCAACCCTTCCTTCTCGGGGACGCCTACACCATCGCGGACATGGCCTGCTTCGCGTACACGCACCTGGCCGAGGATGCGAACCTGCCGCTCACCGAGCACCCGAACGTGGTCCGCTGGCTCGATCGCGTGCGTGCGCAGCCCGGCTTCCTGCCCCAGGTCTATCCGTACGCCGTCGATCCGCACTCGAGCGCCGAGCTGCCGTAGGAGTTGCCGGACAGCGTGAATCGGCATTCTCCGGCGCTGCGGAGAATGCCGATCCTGCAAAGTCCGGTTTCTGTGCAGTTCCTCGCAGCTCGGCCGCCTGGCCCTGCGGCCGGGCCCAC
>DASTQG010000329.1:0-2925 GCA_035761885.1 Steroidobacteraceae bacterium
ACATCCCCAAGGGTGTGCGCTGCCCCATGGAGCTCTCCACGTACTTCCGCATCAACGCGGCCAACACCGGGCAGTTCGAGCGTACGTTGATCGTGGCCGAAGAGGGCGCGTACGTGAGCTACCTCGAGGGCTGCACGGCGCCCCGGCGCGACACGAACCAGCTCCACGCCGCGGTGGTGGAGCTCGTGGCCCTGGACGACGCCCAGATCAAGTACTCCACGGTACAGAACTGGTATCCGGGCGACAAGGAAGGCAAGGGCGGGATCTTCAACTTCGTGACCAAGCGCGGTGACTGCCGCGGGCGCGATTCGAAGATCTCCTGGACGCAGGTGGAGACGGGCTCGGCGATCACCTGGAAGTACCCGAGCTGCATCCTCAGGGGTGAGAACTCGGTGGGCGAGTTCTACTCGGTCGCGGTGGCCAACAACTACCAGCAGGCCGACACCGGCACCAAGATGATCCACCTCGGGCGCAACACGCGCAGCACGATCGTTTCCAAGGGCATTTCCGCCGGGCACGGACAGAACACGTACCGGGGCCTGGTGCGCATGATGCCGGGCGCGCACCAGGCGCGAAATTTCACGCAGTGCGACTCGCTGCTGATGGGCGGCCAGTGCGGCGCGCACACCTTCCCGTACGTGGAAGTGAAGAACGCGACCGCCACCGCGGAACACGAGGCCACCACCTCGCGCATCGGCGACGACCAGCTGTTCTACTGCCTGCAACGCGGCCTGTCCGCGGAGGATGCGGTCAACATGATCGTCAACGGGTTCTGCAAGGACGTGTTCAAGGAGCTGCCGATGGAGTTCGCGGTGGAAGCGCAGAACCTCCTGAACGTGAGCCTCGAAGGCGCGGTGGGTTGAGCATGGGCACGCCGATGCTGCAGATCGAGAATCTCACCGTGAGCGTGGAGGACCGCAAGGTCCTGCAGGGCCTGTCGCTGGAAGTGCCGGCCGGCGAAGTGCACGCGATCATGGGCCCGAACGGCTCGGGCAAGAGCACGCTCGCGCAGGTGCTCGCCGGGCGCAGCGACTACGTCATCGTCGACGGCAAGGTGACCTTCCGCGGACAGGACCTGCTCGCGATGGCGCCCGAGGAGCGGGCGCGCGCCGGCGTGTTCCTGGGTTTCCAGTATCCGGTCGAAATTCCCGGCGTGAACAACGTGTACCTGCTCAAGGCCGCGCTCAACGCCAAGCGCCGCGCGCTGGGCGAGCCGGAAGTCGATGCGTTCGAGTTCCTCTCGCTGGTGCGCGAGAAGATGAAGCTCATGCGGATGCCCGAGAGCTTCCTGAGCCGTGGCGTGAACGAAGGTTTCTCGGGCGGCGAGAAGAAGCGCAACGAGATCCTGCAGATGCTGGTGCTGGAGCCGACACTGGCGATCCTCGACGAATCCGATTCGGGCCTGGACATCGACGCGCTCAAGGTCGTGGCGCAGGGGATCGAGACGATGCGTCGCGAGGACCGCTCCATCCTGCTGGTGACGCACTACCAGCGGCTGCTCGAGCACGTGGTTCCCGATCGCGTGCACGTGCTGGCCGGCGGGCGCATCGTGCGCAGCGGCGACCGCACGCTCGCGCTCGAGCTCGAGCAGCGCGGTTATGAGTGGGTGCGCGCGGGAGCGAGTGCCGCGTGAACGCGACCCCGCAAGTCACACCGGAGCCGCAGATCCTGCGTTCGCATGCGCAAGCGCACGCGCGCCTGGTGCGCGCTCTGCCAGGCGGCATGGGCTGGAACCGGCGCCGCACCGAAGCACTCGAGCGCCTGCAGAAGCTCGGGCTCCCCACCGCGCGCGATGAAGCCTGGAAGTACGCGCCCTTGCGCCTGCTCGCCGAGCGCGCGGCGGACCCGGCGCGAGCGGAAGGCTCCCCGGCACCCGAATCCTTCCCGCAGCCTTTCTCCGTCCCCGGCACGCGGCGCATCGTGTTCCTCGACGGCCGCTTCGTGCCCTCGCTGTCGGACGAACCGGCGGCCATCGACGACCTGCGCGCCGACTTCCTGTCGGACGTGCTTCGAGCCGCGCCGGATGCGCTGCTCGAGCATCTGCCCGCGCCCTCCGATCGCTCCGAGGATCGCCTGGCGCTGCTCAATGACGCATTCCTCGCCGACGGTCTGGTGATCCGCGTGCCGGCGGGAGCGACTCCGGCCCCTCTGCACCTTCAGTTCATCGGCGCGACCAGCGACCGGGCCACGCATCCGCGCGTGCTGATCGAGTTGGAGAGCGGCGCGCACCTGCAGGTGATCGAGCAGCATCTCAGCGATGGCGGGCGCACGACGGTCGACAATGCCGTCACGCACATCGACCTGCGTGCCGGCGCGACGCTGGAGCACTACCTGCTGCTCGATGCGGGCGATCGCGGCCAGGCGCTGCACGGCTCCTATGTCACGCAGCGCAAGGACAGTCGCCTGGTCCAGCATCGCGTACTGCTGGGCGGCGAGCTGACGCGCGTCAGCCTGCAGGCCCGCCTGGAGGAAAGCGGCGCGGCGATCGAGACCAACACCCTGGCGCTCGCGCCACGGGGCGAGTACGCGGACGCTCACAGCATCATCGAGCATCGCGGCCCCGCGACTCGCAGCCAGGAGCGCTTCCGCGGCGCCGCCGGCAAGGGTGGGCGCTGCGTCTTCAACGGCCGCATCGTGATGCACCCGGGAGCCGCCGGAAGCGATTCGATGCAGTCGAGCAAGAGCCTGCTGCTGGAGCCCGGCGGGGAAATCGACTCGCGGCCGCAGCTGGAGATCTACACCGACGACATCAAGTGCAGCCACGGCGCCACCACCGGCCGCCTGGACGAGGACATGCTGTTCTACCTGCTCTCGCGCGGCATCGAACCGGCCATCGCGCGCGGCCTGCTCGTGTTCGCTTTCCTCGATGACGTGGTCGCCCGCATGGGCTTCGATTCGATGCGCCGCCATCTGGAGCAGCGCATC
>DASTQG010000330.1:0-9312 GCA_035761885.1 Steroidobacteraceae bacterium
GGCGATGGAAGGTCTTGATCACGAGCTGCGAATACGAGCGCAGGAAATGCGTGGTCATCGTCACCTGCTGACGGTCGGGCAGGACGAAGTCGGGCCGGCGCGCGAATTTCTTGATGAAACTGAAGATGTAGTCCCAGCGGCCGCAGTTCAGTCCGACGATGTAGTCCTTCAGCTCGTACAGGATCTCGTCCATCTCGAACGCCGCCAGAATGGTCTCGATCAGCACCGTGACCTTGATCGTGCCGTGCGCGATGCCGAGCGCGGCTTCGGCGTGCGTGAACACTTCCGCCCACAGGCGCGCCTCGCGATGGCTCTCGAGCTTCGGCAGGTAGAAATACGGCCCCGTGCCCCGCTCGCGCAACGCACGGTGGTTGTGGAACAGGTACAGGCCGAAGTCGACGAAAGCGCCGGGCACCTGCTCGCCGTCGACCAGCAGGTGCTTCTCGTTCAGGTGCCAGCCGCGCGGACGCACCAGCAGCACCGCCGTGCGCTCGTTGAGCCGGTATTGCTTGCCTTCGGGGCTCTTGAACTCGATGTTGCGTGCCACCGCATCGCGCAGATTGATCTGCCCGCCGATGACGTTGTCCCAGCTCGGCGTGAGCGAGTCCTCGCAGTCCGCCATGAACACCTTCGCGCCCGAGTTCAGGGCGTTGATGATCATCTTGCGTTCGGTCGGACCCGTGATCTCCACGCGCCGGTCGAGCAGGTCCTGCGGAACCGGCGCCGTGCGCCACTCCGCCGCGCGGATCGCGGCGGTCTCGGGCAGGAAATCGGGCAGCGCGCCGGCGTCGAGCGCCTGCTGGCGAGTCTCACGCGCAGCGAGCAACTCGTGGACCTTGGGTGTGAAGCGGCGGGCGATCGAAGCTACGAAGTCGAGTGCTTCGCGCGTGAGGATGCTTTCGAACTCGGCGGGCAGCGCGCCCCGGATCTCACAGGCCCCGTGCGAGGCCACTGCAGAGTTCGAGCTCAATCACTGCTCCCGGTGTTGATTTTTGCATTGCAGGATAAGGCACCGATGTCCTTCCGGCAAGGATTGTCTCAGGGACAATGGCCGCCCTGAGACATACTCCGCACGTGCGTTGCATTTTGTTCAACAAGCCTTTTCGCGTGCTGACTCGTTTCAGTGCCGAGACGCACCAAGGTGAGGCACGCGCGACGCTGCGTGACTACATTTCGCAGCGCGGTATCTATCCCGCCGGACGGCTGGACTATGACAGCGAGGGGCTGCTGCTGCTCACCGACGACGGCCCGACGCAGGCGCGCGTGAGCGATCCGCGCTTTCACCTGCCGAAGACTTACTGGGCCCAGGTGGAAGGCACTGCCACGCCCGGAGCAATGGAGCAGCTGTTGCACGGAGTGCGGCTGAACGATGGCGAGGCACGCGCGCTCAGCGCGCGCATCACGGACGAGCCGGCGGGTGTGTGGCCCCGCGACCCGCCGATCCGCTATCGCGCCAGTATTCCGACGGCCTGGCTGGAGATCATCATCGACGAAGGACGCAACCGCCAGGTGCGGCGCATGACGGCGGCGGTCGGACTTCCCACGTTGCGCCTGATTCGCTCCGGCATCGGCCCGTGGCGCGTCGAAGGCCTCGCGCCGGGAGAGTCGCGCGAGCTGCCTGCCGAAGAGGTGTATCGAGTGCTGCGGGCGCGGGGCGGTGAAGGACGGCGCACGCAGGCTGCGCCTTCACGTCGCAAGCGCCCTGGACCTCCCCGCACCTGACAGTCAGCGCCGCGGCGACTTGTGGCGAGCGATCAGCATCGCCAGTTCCAGCGCCTGTTCGTAGTTCAGGCGCGGATCGACCTGCGAACGGTAGGCGCGCGCCAGGTCCGCTTCCTTCAGTCCGCGCGCGCCGCCGATGCACTCGGTCACGTCCTCCCCGGTCAGCTCGAAGTGCACGCCGCCGAGGTAGGAACCTTCGGCTTCGTGCACGCGGAACGCCGCTTCGACCTCGCCGAGGATGTTCTCGAAACGCCGCGTCTTGAAGCCACCCGTGGTGGTCTCGGTATTACCGTGCATCGGGTCGCACACCCACAGCACGGTCTGACCGGTGGCGCGCACCGCCTGGATGAGGCGCGGCAGATTGCGCTCGATCTCCTTCACCCCGAAGCGATGGATGAGCGTCAGCCGGCCGGGCGTGTTGTTCGGATCGAGCGCCTGGACCAGCCCCTGCAGCCACTGGGCGTCCATGCTCGCTCCCACCTTGACGGCGATGGGATTGGAGATGCCGCGGAAGTACTCGACGTGCGCGCTGTCCAGGGACGCGGTGCGCATGCCGATCCAGGGCATGTGCGTGGAAAGGTTGTACCAGCGCTGCTGGCGCGGGATGTAACGCGTCTGCGCCTGCTCGTAGAGCAGGTGCAGCCCTTCGTGGCTGGTGTAGAACTCCACGCGCTTGGTCTCGTGCACCTGCCGGCCGCTGATCGATTCGAAGAAATCGAGCGAGTCGGCGATCGAGGTCACTATCTGCTGGTAGGCATCCTTGAGCGGGGAGTGATGCAGGAAGCTCAGGTTCCAGTACTCGGGGTGGTGCAGGTCCGCGAAGCCGCCGTCCACGAGCGAGCGGACGAAGTTGAGCGTCAGCGCCGCGCGCTCGTAGCCGCGCAGCAGCAGCTGCGGATCGGGCTCGCGGGACTCGGCCGTGAAAGGCGCACGGTTCACCAGGTCCCCGCGATAACTCGGCAGCGTGACGCCCTCGCGCGTCTCCGTGTCCGCCGAGCGCGGCTTGGCGTACTGCCCCGCCATGCGGCCGACACGGATGATCGGTTTCTTGAGGCCGTGCAGGAGCACCAGGCTCATCTGCAGGAGGATCTTGAGCTTCTGCGCGATCTGGTCCGATTCGCAGTCCTCGAAGCTCTCCGCGCAATCCCCGCCCTGCAGCAGAAAACGCTCGCCGCGCTGCGCCGCCGCGATCTGGGCGCGCAACGCCTCGACTTCCCACGACACGACGATCGGCGGCAGGCGGCTCATGGCCGCGACCGCGCGCTCGAGCGCTGCGGCGTCGGCATAGTTGGGCTGCTGCTGTGCGCGGCGCGTCTGCCAGCTCGCCGGATGCCAGGGAATCGTTGCGGGACTCTGAGTCATGGAGGAATCCTACAAGGGGACGGACGCCCTGTCCCGGCCAGCCACTGTCCCCGCCATTGCGGGGTCGCGCGCCAAACAGTCGTGCCGGTTTGAAAAGGAGCTGGTTCCGACGGCACAATGCCGCCCTTTTCGCGGCCCCGCGCCTGGCCGCAACCCCGTTCCAGGAGTCTTCGATGCCACGTGTTCTCATCCTCGGTGCCGGCAAGATCGGCGCCCTGATCTCCGGCTTGCTCGCTGAATCGGGCGACTACGAAGTGCAGCTCGCCGACGTCAACGGCAAGGCCGCCGAATCGGTCGTGAAGGCGCACGCCTTTTCCAACCTGCGCGCGTTCTCCCTGGATGCCGCCAACCCGGACCTGCTGGCTGCGCACCTGAAGGCCAATCCCGTCGATGCCGTCATCTCCGGCCTGCCCTACTACTGCAACCCCAAGGTCGCGGAGGCGGCGCGCAAGTTCGGCCTGCACTATTTCGATCTCACCGAGGACGTCGAGGTCACGCGCGCCGTGCGGGGCATCGCCGCGGGCGCGGGCACGGCGTTCGTACCTCAGTGCGGGCTTGCGCCCGGCTTCATCAGCATCGCCGCCAACGAGCTGATCACGCATTTCGACGAAGTGCGCACGGTGAAACTGCGCGTCGGCGCGCTGCCGCAGCATCCCAACAACGCGCTCAAGTACTCGCTCACCTGGTCCACCGACGGACTCATCAACGAGTACGGCAATCCCTGCCAGGCGATCGTCGACGGCAAGATCACCGAAGCGGCGCCGCTCGAGGGACTCGAGGAGATCGAGATCGACGGCACGCTGTACGAGGCGTTCAACACCTCCGGTGGCCTGGGCTCGCTCGGCGAGACCTACGGCGAGCGCGTGCAGATCATGAATTACAAGACGATCCGCTATCCCGGTCATTGCGAGCAGATGCGCCTGCTGATGAACGACCTCAAGCTCAACCACGATCGCGGCACGCTCAAGCGCGTGCTGGAGAACGCGGTTCCGCAGACGCTGCAGGACGTCGTCATCGTCTATGCCGCCGTGAGCGGTCTGCAGGACGGAGAGCTGCGCGAAGAGAACTACGTGAACAAGGTGTACCCGCAGGTGATCGCGAATCGCTTGTGGTCGGCCATCCAGGTGACCACCGCTTCGGGCATCACCGCGGTCGTCGACCTCGTGCTGCAGGCGAAGAACAAGTACCAGGGCTTCGTCGCGCAGGAAGGCTTCCGCCTGCCGGAGATCCTCGCGAACCGCTTCGGGCGCTACTACGCGCCAGGCGGAACCAAGGATGTCTCCTCCGAAGTCGTCGTCTCGGGCAGGGCCGGCCACCAGCGCCAGCTGTGGGGGAAAGGCTGATGAGCGCGCACGACAAGATCCTGAGCAGTCTCGGCCTGAAGAGCGTCAACTCCGGCGCGTGGTCGGGTTCCAGCGGCTGGAGCTCCGAATCGGGCAGCGGCGCGCTGATCGACGCGATCAATCCCGCGACCGGCGAGCTGATCGCGCGCGTGCGCGGCGCCACGGCTGCGGACTACGACAGCGTCATGCGCTCGGCCGAGGAGACCTTTCGCGACTGGCGCAGCGTGCCCGCCCCCAAGCGCGGAGAGCTCGTGCGCCTGGTCGGCGAGGAGCTGCGCAAGAACAAGGATGCGCTCGGCAGCCTGGTGTCGCTGGAGAACGGCAAGATCAAGGCCGAGGGCGACGGCGAAGTGCAGGAAATGATCGACATCGCCGACTTCGCCGTGGGGCAGTCGCGCATGCTCTACGGCCTGACGATGCATTCGGAGCGCCCGCAGCACCGCATGTACGAGCAATGGCATCCGCTCGGCGTGGTCGGAATCATCTCGGCCTTCAACTTCCCCGTCGCGGTCTGGGCGTGGAACGCGTTCCTCGCGGCGATCTGCGGCAACGTGAGCGTCTGGAAACCCTCGCCGAAGACCTCGCTGTGCGCGGTCGCGGTCCAGCAGATCGTGAACCGGGTGCTCGAGCGCGAGAAGCTTCCGCCGGTGTTCCAGATGTTCATCGACGCGGGCACCGAGCTCGCCGAGCGTTTCGTCGACGACCGGCGCGTGGCGCTGATGTCCTTCACCGGCTCGACGCGCGTCGGGCGCCGCGTCGGCGAGCGCGTCGCCGCGCGTCTCGGCAAGAGCCTGCTGGAGCTGGGTGGCAACAACGCCATCATCGTCGACGAGTTCGCCAACCTCGACCTGGCCGTGCCATCCATCGTGTTCGGCGCGGTCGGCACGGCGGGCCAGCGTTGCACCAGCACGCGGCGCGTGTTCGTGCACGAGTCGCGCCGTGCGGAGCTCGAGAAGCGCCTGCTCGCGGCGTATCAACAGGTGCGCATCGGCGACCCGCTCGCCTCCGACACGCTCATGGGCCCGCTCATCGACCAGTCGGCCGTACAGCAGTACCAGCAGGCGCTGGAGAAAGTGCGCGCCGCGGGCGGCGAGATCCTGACCGGGGGCAAGGTGCGCCCGGGCAGGGGCAACTTCGTCGAGCCCACCATCGTGCGCGCGCGTAACGACTGGCCCATCGTGCAGACCGAGACGTTCGCACCGATCCTCTACCTGATTCCGGTGCGCTCGCTCGAGGAGGCGATCGAGCAGCAGAACGCGTCCGCGCACGGCCTGTCTTCGGCGATTTTCACGGACCGAATGCAAAGCGCGGAGCGCTTCCTGTCAGCGGGGGGCAGCGATTGCGGCATCGCCAACGTGAATATCGGCACTTCGGGCGCCGAGATCGGCGGTGCATTCGGCGGCGAGAAGGAAACCGGAGGCGGCCGCGAATCGGGATCGGACTCCTGGAAGGCCTATATGCGCCGTCAGACCAACACGCTGAACTGGAGCAGCGCGCTACCGCTTGCCCAGGGGATCCGCTTCGACGTCGCGCCCTAGGGCGCGCTGTCGACGTGACGCCCTGAGGGCGCGCCCTCGTCCTCGACCAGGGTGTAGACCAGCGCGGCACTCGCCGCCGTGGCGAGGAGCGAAGGCAGGAGCAGCGCCCAGAAGAGCGCCGTGTTCTTCCACCACCCGGGCAGCAGCCGCTCGGCGGCGAACAGGATCACCTGCAGGGTCAGGCCGTGGATCATGATGTAGGAAAGCGAGACGCGGCCCAGGTACTGCAACCAGTGCCATGACAGCGGGCCGCGCACCGGCGATGCGGTGAGGCAGGCGCCGCTTGCGATCGGAAACAGCGTGAACATCGTCATGAAGCGCAACACGGCGGGAACTCCCAGCGCCGTGATCGTCACCATGATCGCCGCCGCACCGGCGAACAGCAGCGTCCCGGTGCGCCCGCCCGACAGGCGCATGCTGTGCGGCCGGAACTCGTACAGCATCATGCCGCCCAGGAACATCGCGAGGCGTACCGGGCCGCCGAAGAAATAGCCCCAGGCGAACAGCAGCGTGGCGAGCAGACAGAAGAGCAGCGCGCGATGCCTGCGGCGCCAGGTGCGCAGGTGCAGCGACCACACCAGCACCGGCGCGGCGATATAGAAAAAGGCCAGATAGCTCAGCGACCACGCGGGCGTGACGATCGGCTCGATCGGGAACATGCCCGGGAGCAACGCGAGGTTGGCGAGCACGTAGAGGATGGCGGGCGCGAGCTGCAGCGGCAATTTGCTGATCGCCGGGTCGAGCATGAAGATGATCAGGTACACGCCGACGACGAATACGAACGTCGGGTAGATGCGGCCGAAACGGCGGGCGATGTAGCGCCCGAGCGGTCGTTCGCGCGCCATCAGGCTCGAATAGATGAGATAGCCCGACAGCGTGAAGAACAGGTCGGTGCCGCAATGGGCGAGCGCTTCGCCGAAGCCAGCCAGGAGCGCGCTGGTGCCCCGCGGCGCGAGCCAGTGGCCCATCAGGGCGTAGTAGTGCACGAAGAAGATGAGCAGCACCGCGACACCGCGCAGAGTGTCCAGTTGCGAAACGCGCGAGCGGGCCTGCGCGGTGGCGCCGAGAAAAGTCTGCCGAAAAGTCTCCCAGATTCCCAAACCCACCATTCCCCTGGCCGCGAGCGCCGGCAGGTTTATCCCTCCCGGGCCGATGCGCGCGTGCTACGCTTCACATTCTCGACCTGAGCGCGCCGTGCGAAGCATCTTCCTGCCCGCCTTCCTCACGATCCTGGCCGCAGCGGCTGTTGCCCGCGCTCAGGCCCAGGCTCCGGCCGTGGAGCCGGCCGGCAAGCCCGCCGCCGACGCAGAGTCGGCCTCGAGCAGCGCCGGGAGCGCACTGTTGCTGCGCCTGGATGGACCCATCGGCCCCGCCACTTCGCATTACATCACCCGCGGCATCGAGCGTGCACGCGAGGAAAGTCACGCTGTCGTCATACTTCAGATGGATACCCCCGGCGGCCTCGACACCGCCATGCGCGACATCGTCAAGGCCATCCTCGCCTCCCCCGTACCGGTCATCAGTTTCGTTGCACCCAACGGTGCGCGCGGCGCCAGCGCGGGCGGCTATATTCTTTATGCGAGCCATGTTGCAGCCATGGCGCCCGCGACGAACATGGGTTCGATGACACCCGTGTCGATCGGTGGGCAGGAGCCCTCCCCGAGGGAACGTCCCACGCCCCCCGGGGTTGACGAGCCGAAGGACCGCCAGAAGGAAGACCAGAAGGACGCTCCAGATGACTCCGGGGCGGACCCGCCGCCGGCCGTCCCCGGCACCGCGATGGAGCGCAAGGTCGTGAACGATGCGGTCGCCTACGTGCGCGGGCTCGCGGAGCTGCGCGGGCGCAACGCGGACTGGGCCGAGCGCGCGGTGCGCGACGGTGTGAACGTGCAGGCCAGCGAAGCGCTGAAGCAGAACATCATCGACGTGGTGGCGAGCGATGTGCCCGACCTGCTGGCGAAGATCGACGGCCGCGCCGTGAAACTCGCCACCGGCGAGCACAAGCTGGCAACGCGCAACCTCATGGTGCAGACGCTCGAGCCGGACTGGCGCACCCAGGTGCTCATGGTGCTGACCAATCCGACAGTGGCATACGGCCTGCTGTTGATCGGCATTTACGGTCTGCTCTTCGAGGGCTACAACCCGGGCGCCGTGCTGCCAGGAGTCGCGGGCGTGATCTGCCTGCTGCTCGCGCTGTTCGCTTTCCAGATTCTTCCCGTGAACTACGCCGGCCTCGCGCTCATCGCCGTGGGGGTGGGCCTCGTCATCGCCGAAGCGTTCGTACCGAGTTTCGGCACGCTGGGCCTGGGTGGCGTCATCGCATTCGTGATCGGCTCCATCATGCTCTTCGACACGGACGTGCCGGGATTCGGAATCGCCCTCCCGGTGATCGGGGGCATCGCGACCGCGGCGGCCCTCGCGCTGGTCGGCGCGGTCTGGCTCTTCAACCGCGCGCGTCTGCGCCCCGTGGTCACCGGCGCGGAGCAGATCGTGGGCAGCTTTGGCGTGGCTGAAACGAGCATCGACGGCACTGGCACGGTGCGCCTCGGCGGCGAGATCTGGAACGCGCGCGCGAGCGCGCCCATCGCCGCCGGCCAGCGCGTGCGCATCACGAAAATGGAAGGCTTGCTGCTACACGTCGAGCCCGCCTGAGCGGCGCGGCGTGAGCTGAGGTATCACTCGATGGAGATTCCGGGCATGAGCACGTTCACACTGGTCGTCATCTTCGTCGTCGGCGCCCTGCTCTTCAGCACCCTCAAGGTGCTGAAGGAGTACGAGCGCGGCGTGATGTTCACGCTCGGCCGTTTCACGGGTATCAAGGGCCCCGGCGTGATCATCGTGGTGCCGCTGCTACAGGACATGCGCAAGGTCGACCTGCGCGTGATCGTGCTGGACGTGCCGACGCAGGACGTGATCTCGCGCGACAACGTCTCGGTCAAGGTGAACGCGGTCGTCTACTTCCGCATCGTCGACCCGGGCAAGGCCATCATCCAGGTCGCCAATCCCTGGGAGGCGACCAGCCAGCTCGCGCAGACCACGCTGCGCTCCGTGCTCGGCCAGCACGAGCTGGACGAGATGCTCTCGCAGCGCGAGAAGCTCAACACCGACATCCAGCGCATCCTCGACCAGGCGACCGACGCCTGGGGCATCAAGGTGGCGAACGTCGAGATCAAGCACGTCGACCTGGACGAGACGATGATCCGCGCGATGGCCAAGCAGGCCGAAGCCGAGCGCACCCGTCGCGCCAAGATCATCCACGCGGAAGGCGAGAAACAGGCCGCGCAGCAGCTCGTCGAGGCCGCGCAGCTCCTGGGCGCGGACGCACGCGCCATGCAGCTGCGCTACCT
>DASTQG010000331.1:0-2572 GCA_035761885.1 Steroidobacteraceae bacterium
CAGCTGCTGGCGCAAGCGCTCGGCACTCGCACCGAGACCGTGGTGACCGACATCCACGCGCGCACGATGCGCTTCCTGGTGCCGGTGCCCGCCGCCGGGCACGCGCGCCAGGAAGCGCTCCTCGACGTTGCCATCGACATCACGCAGCCGCTCGCTGCGCTGGGTCACCAGATCTGGTTCAGCGCCCTGTTCGCGGTCGGCCTCGTGGCCGTGTTCGTTCTGTTCCTGTACTTCCTGATCCGTCGCACGGTGGTGCGGCCGGTGACTCGGCTTGCCGCACAGGCGCAGAAGCTCGGCGCAGGTGACCTCAGCGTACGCAGCGGTCTCGACCCGCGCAGCGCGGGCAGTCAGGAGTTGCACCAGCTCGCGGTCGCGTTCGACACCATGGCCGAGCGCATGCAACGCAGCGAAGAGGATCTCGAGGAGCGCGCCCGCGAACGCACCCGGGAGCTCGAGATCGCGGTGGCCGAGCTCGAGGCTTTCAGCTACGCCGTGTCGCACGATCTGCGCTCGCCCCTGCGCAGCATCGACGGCTTCGCGCTGATCCTCGGCGAAAGCCTCGGCGCGAACCTCACCGAGCAGACGCGCGGCTACCTCGACCGTGTGCGCGAGCAGGCGCAGTACATGGGCAGCCTGATCGACAACCTGCTCACGCTCGCGCACGTGAGCCGCGCGGAGCTCGAGCGCGGGCGCGTCGACCTGAGCGCGCTCGCCTCGGAGTGCGTGGCGAACCTGCGCCGGGGCGATCCCGCGCGCAGCATCGAGGTGAGCCTGCAGGGCTCGATGCAGGCGAACGCCGATCCGGAGCTGCTGCGCGTCGCCCTGGCCCACCTGCTGGAGAACGCCTGGAAATTCACGCGCGACACTGCGCACCCGCGCATCGAGATCGGCGTGGAGCAGAAGCACAACCGTGCCGCCGCCTTCGTGCGCGACAACGGCGTGGGCTTCGATCCCGCCTATGTCGAGCGCCTGTTCACACCGTTCCGTCGCCTGCATTCGCCGCTCGAGTTCGGCGGCACGGGCATCGGGCTCGCCATCGTGCAACGCGTGATCCAGCGGCACGGCGGCCAGATCTGGGCGGAGAGCGCGCCGGGTGCGGGAGCCACGTTCTATTTCACGCTGGCCGGCACCGAGGAGCGAGCATGAGCGGGCCCATGGGCGCCAATCCTGGAGCTGCGGCCGCAGGCGGTCGCGTGCCGGTCATCCTGCTCGTCGAGGACAACGAGAACGACGAGCTGCTCGCGCGCCACGCGCTCGGCGTCATGGGCATTTCGGCGCAGCTCGAAGTCGCGCGCGACGGCGAGGAAGCGCTGCGTCTGTTGATGGGCGATGGAAAGACCGGGAAGCGCTCGTCCGAGCCGGCACTCGTCCTGCTCGACCTCAACCTGCCCAAGCTGAATGGGCACGAGGTACTGCGACGGCTGGCGGCGAACGAACGCACACGGCACCTGCCGGTGGTCGTGCTCACGTCATCGAACGACGAGCGCGATGTGACGAGCGCCTACGAGCTCGGCGCGCGCAGCTACGTATGCAAGCCGATCGAGTTCGAGCAGTTCGTGAACGCGTTGCGCGTCACCCTTTCGTACTGGCTGACTGCCAACGTCCCGCCGCCGCGCGCGCAATAAGTCGTTCAGGCTCCGCTCAGCGCGACTGTCGTAGACTCCCCGGCATGGTCGGGCGCTTTCTTACAATCGGCCTGTTCCTTGCACTGCTCGCCGGATGCTTCGGCGCGCCGCCGCCGCGGCCTGCGCCGCCCGAATCTGCGCCGGGATCCACCGCGCGCGCCCCGCAAGACGGTCCGGGCGAGCCAGCGGCCGACACCGACGGTGAGCGTCTCGCACATGCCGCGCGAGCCCTCGTCGGCCGGCCATATCGTTTCGGCGGCTCGGGGCCCGATACTTTCGATTGCAGCGGCCTGGTGTTCTACATCCACCGTCAGATGGGTCTCGAGGTGCCGCGCACCGCGCTCACGCAATTCCGCGTCGCCACGCGCGTCGACCGGCGCGAGCTGCGTCCCGGGGACCTGGTGTTCTTCGGCGACGGGTCTCCAGAGATCACGCACGTGGGCGTGTTCGTGGGCGACGGCGAATTCGTGCACGCACCCAAGACCGGTCGGCCGGTGTCCTACGCGCGTCTCGACGACGAATACTTCGTCCAGAATTTCGCCGGCGCCGGCAGACTGAGATAGGAAAGCGAGGGCCACGAAAACACGAAATATACGAACGAAGAGCAGTGTTTCTGTGGCCGTCGCCGTTTCTTCGTTCGTGTTTTTCGTGTCCTTTCGTGGCTATCCTTTTCTCCCGCGGCTCGTCAAAATCCCGGCAGGGGGTGAGCGCGGCATGAGCAAGGTCCTCAAGACATCGGTCTGGATCGCGATCGCGTTGCTGGGTGCCGCGGCGCTCGGCGGCATTGCGCTGAACCGCGGCGAGCGCATCGACGCCTGGTGGTTCGTGGCGGCCGCCGTGTGCGTCTACCTGGTCGCGACGCGCTTCTATGCGGGGTGGATCGCCGCGCGCGTGCTGACGCTGGATGCGTCGCGAGCCACGCCCGCCGAGCGACTGAACAACGGGCG
>DASTQG010000332.1:0-8984 GCA_035761885.1 Steroidobacteraceae bacterium
GCCGACCCGGGCGACGCCGACCAGTTCGGCCCGAAGATGCCATTCTCACCGTTCCACCACGTCGCGCTGCACGTGGACAGGGAGACGCAGGCCGGCATCGAGAAGCGGCTCAAGGAGGCCGGCTACCAGGAGCCGCAGTCCTTCGTGCTCGAGCACGGCTACTGCCGGTCCGTGTACGCGACCGACCCGAACGGCCTGATCGTCGAGTTCACGCTCGACCATCCGGAAGCGGCCAAGATCAACGCCGACCGCCGCAAGGACGCGCATTCCGAGCTCAAGCGCTGGCTCGCGGGAGATCACCACTCGAACAACACCTATCGATGAGGGCCAGCACCGCGCGCATCCTCACCACGCACGTCGGCAGCCTGCCGCGCTCGCAGGCGGTTGCCGACGTGCTGTTCGCGCGCGAGGGTGCAGGACCGGTCCCCCCGGACGCCGATGCCACCTTGCGCGCCGCCGTGCGCGAGATCGTGCGGCGGCAGGCCGAGGTCGGCATCGACGTCGTCAGCGACGGCGAGACCAGCAAGATCAGCTACGCGACGTATATCAAGGATCGCCTGAGCGGCTTCGATGGAGACACGCCGCGCGAACCGGGTCAGGACCTGGTCGAGTTCCCGCGCCTTTTGCAGAAGCTCGCGTCCTCGGGCGCGACCGCGAAGTATCGCCGGCCGCGCTGCGTCGGCGAGATTCGCGTGAAGAACCTCGAGCCGCTGGAGCACGACATCGCAAGCCTCACGGCCGCCGCGACAGCGATGTCGGTCGGCGAGGCGTTCATGAATGCGGCCTCGCCCGGCGTCATCGCGCTGTTCCAGCCGAACGACTACTACCGGACTCAGGACGAGTACCTCGAGGCGGTGGCCGAGGCAATGCGCCCGGAGTACGAGCGCATCGTCGGCGCGGGGTTGCTCCTGCAGATCGACGCGCCCGACCTGGCTATGGGCCGGCATACGATGTACCGCGACCGTTCCACCGGCGATTTCCTCGATCTCGCCGCGCGGCACATCGAGGTGCTGAATCATGCGCTGCGCAACGTGCCGGCGGAGCGCGTGCGCATGCACGTGTGCTGGGGCAATTACGAAGGGCCGCATCATCACGACGTGCCCCTCGAGGACCTGCTGCCGGTGGTGGTGAAGGCGCGCGCGCAGGCGTTGCTGTTCGAAGCCGCCAATCCGCGCCACGCGCACGAGTGGACGGTGTTCGGTCACGTCCGCGTGCCCGACGACAAGGTGCTGGTGCCGGGCGTGCTCAGCACGACGACCAATTACATCGAGCACCCGCAGCTGGTCGCGGAGCGCCTGCAGCGTTTTGCCGACCTCGTCGGGCGCGAGCGCGTGATCGCGGGCACCGACTGCGGCTTCGGAACCTTCGCCGGGTTCGGCCCGGTGGATCCGGACATCGCCTGGCTGAAGCTCCGCTCGCTCGTGGAAGGCGCGCAGCTCGCCTCGCAGCGCCTGTGGGGCGACCGGGGGCGGCGATGAGCGAAGCGGCACTCGATCGCGCAACCCAGCCCGATGCCGCCGCCGCGACGCCCTTCCGCTTCTACGACAATCGCCAGAAATACCTCGCGTTCGTCAACACCTGCAACGAAAAGGCGATGGTGGCGCGCCGCGCCGCCGACGAGCTCAGGCACGTGCGCCCGTCACCGCCGGCCGTGCGCCTCTTCGATGCCGGCATGGGCGACGGCACCGTGCTCGCGCGCCTGCTGCGCGCTTCGCACCGGCTCCTGCCCACCGCGCCGATCTCGATCGTGGCGAAAGAGATCAGTCTCGAGGACGTGCGCCTGGGCCTCGAGAAGATGCCGGATCGCTTCCAGGAGCACCCGGCCACGGTGTTCGTGGTCACGAACCTGAACTACGCCGAGGCGCCGCGACTCATGCCGCGCGACGTGCAGGCCGCGGCCGCGCTCAACTGGCAGGAGGTGCGCCTCACCGGCGCCACCGCGGACGAGTACGCCGAGCAGATCGACGATCTCGCGCCGCTCCTGAGCCATGGCTGGCAGACCAAGACCAGCGCGAAGTCCGGCAACCCGGTGTACGTGCGGCCCTCGGTGCTGGTGATCTATCGCGAGGATCACAAGTTCGTGCTCGACCGCGTGATCCCCAAGCCCGGCGTGGTGGAGAGCTACGATCTCGTGGTCGCCTCGCAACCCTGGCGCGCGCGCATGCCCGCGAGCTTCAAGGCGAGCAAGGTGCTGGCGCCGCTCACGCGCAGCCTCGCGCCGGGCGGACGGTTGCTGGCGATCCAGTCCTACGGCCGTGATCCGGGCCTGGAGATCGTGCGACGACTGTGGCCCGACGAGGATCCGTTCCGCACCGACCGGCACGAGTTGCTCGCCGCGCTGCGCGCGGAGCTCGGCCGCGACGCGCGCGACTTCACGCTCAGCGCGCCGCCCGACGACAAGTCGATCTTCCGCTACGACATGCACACGCTGCCCTCGGAGATCGGCGACCGCATCGGAACCTCCACGCTGTTCGCGGCCTGGAACGCCGCCATCTACGTGAACCAGATCGAGGACGAGCGCCTGGACGCGGTGCTCGCCAACAACGCCTACCTGGAAGCGACCCAGGCGGTGCTGCAGCAGCACGGAGGATTGTGGTTCAACGACGAGACCTTCGTCGTGACGCGCCGGCGTTCATGAGCCGCATGAACACCGCTCCCGCCGGCGTGAACGAAAGTCTCAAGCACAGCATCGTCGAGTTCGCGCGCCGCGCCTCGACGGAAATCACGACCTTCGACGCGGACCTGGTCCCGAAACTCGCCGCGCGCCTCCTGCCGCGCACCACCGTGTACGTCGCGCACACGCCCCGCGCCACACTCGAGGACGTGGTGCGCGTGGCCACTCTGGTCGAGTCTGCTGGCCTGCGTGCCTCGCCGCACATCGTGGCGCGCCGCATCGAAAGCGCGCGATCCCTGCGTGAAGCGTGCGCTCAGCTCGGGGATGCCGGAGTGACACATGCGCTCGTGGTCGCGGGCGACGACGAGCAACCGAGCGGTACTTACCGCAGCACGATGGAACTGCTGGAGAGCGGCATCCTGACCGAAGCCGGCATTCGGCGCATCGGCGTCGCCGCTCATCCGGAAGGTCATCCGCGCATCGGGCAGGTCGCGCTGTGGGGCTCGCTCGCCGACAAGCAGAAGTTCGCGCGCGACAGCGCCGTGAGCATGCACATCGTCACGCAGTTCGCGTTCGATCCCGCCGCCATCTGCCTGTGGGATCGCCACCTGCCCGAGCACGGCATCGAGCTTCCGGTGTACGTCGGCATGGCGGGCCCGGCGCCCTTGCAGAAACTCATCAAGTACGCGATGCAATGCGGCGTCGGTGCCTCGCTGCGCGGGCTCATGCGCAACATGACGGCGCTGCGCAACGTGACCGGCCTTGCCACGACGCCGGACGAGATGATGACGGGCATCGTGACCGGGCGCGTACCCGGGAGCCGCATCGTCGGTCCGCACCTCTATTCTCTGGGTGGCGCCCTGGCCACCGCCGCCTGGCTGCGCGCCGTCGCGGACGGGGAATTCACACTCGACGCACAGACCGGCCGCTTCCAGCTCGCACTGTAGCGGGCGATTGCTGCACCGCGCGCAAGGAACGCTCCGCGGCGCGCGTGACGCCGTTTGCCCGCAGGTGCAATGGACTTTATGGCCGCGCGAGCCGCAGGATCAGCGCCGCCTTATCCAAGGGGTGACTCATGCTCGCCGATATCCTGTCGCGCAACTGGTGGATGGTACTGGTCCGGGGCCTCGCCTGGATCCTGTTCGGTGTCGTCCTGTTCGCCTGGCCAGGCATCTCCCTTTTGTCGATCACGCTCATCCTCGGCCTCACGCTGCTGCTGGACGGCGTTTTGAACGTGGCCAACGGGATCCGCGAGCGAAAGCAGCACGACGACTGGTGGATCCTGCTCCTCATCGGCCTTGCGGGCACCGCGATCGGATTGTTCGCCGTCGTGAATCCCGCGGTTGCCTCGCTCGCCCTGGTGTTCTACATCGCCATCTGGGCGATCGCGACGGGCCTGATGCAGATCCTCGCCGCGATTCGTCTGCGCAAGGTGATCGAAGGCGAGCTCTGGCTCGGCCTGGCTGGCGCGGCGACCGTGATCTTCGGCGTTCTGCTGGCTGCGAATCCCGGTGTGGGCGCTCTGGCCGTCATCTGGATCATCGGTGTCTATGCCATCGCGTTCGGCGTCATCCTGGTGCTGCTGTCGTTCAGGGTGCGCAACATGGCGCACCGGGTCTCCGCGGCGCGCGCCTGACGGGGATACGAACTCGACCGATCTGAACGGGCGCCGCCAGCGCGCCCGTCACCTGCTGCAACCGGGCACTTCGCGCGCGGAAACGTGATTGAGCGCGATCACCCAGCGCTCGGCGCGCTTGCGCATCAGGCGGGTATTGACTCCGTCGGTCGTACCGCATGCCCGCGCCAGGCGAAAGCGGCTGATGAGCTGGGCGGCATCCGGCGCCAGCATCTCGATGCGAATGTCCGAGAACTGCAGCGTGCCCCGCGTGCCTTCGGAGTCACCGTAGTCGCGCACGTAGTGATCGAGCGTGCCCTGCCAGTCCTTCTGAAACTCGCCGCGCGACACGAAGATCACGTCCGGATTGGCAAACCCTTCCATGTAACCGCGGAAATCCCCGCGATTCCACGCCGCTTCCATGCGGGCGATGACGGCGCGGATCGCCTCCATCTCGGCTTGCTCATTTGCGACGCGCGCGGAGTGCGATGCACAGGCGGAGACCATCGCCAGCGCCGCAAGCGCGAGCAGCCGGCAAAGCGTGCCTCGATGGCGGGTCAGTGGCATGGAGAACAGCCCGGGGTCACTGATGCCGGGGGACCACGCCGGACGCGACGACGAACTCGCCCGGCACTCCGAACCCTGTGCCGTAACGCCAGCGCTCGATCGAGTCGATATAGCTCGTGCACACGCGCTTGCGCGTGGCTGGATCGAAGCGCGACCACGCGAGCGCCGCGGGTCCGCCGATGAACGCCGCGTCGCAGGCTTCTTGCTCGTCTGCATACACGAGCGTCGTGCTGATGCGCCGCTCCTCGATATCGACGAAGCCAGCTTCCGCGCAGACCTGCGCCAGCGCACCTTCGGCGCCCAGGTCGAAGAACAGCGGGCACACTTCGCTGCGAACCTCGGCATCGACGATCGGAAACACCTCGGCCCAGCCGCAATGCGAGCGTCGGCCCCACACGGCGACGCTCATGCGCCCGCCGGGTCGCAAAGTGCGGCGCATCTCCTGCATCGCGCGCGAGGGATCTGGAAAATACATGAGGCCGAGCGCGCACAGCGCGACGTCGAACCCGGCATCGGGCATTTCGAGCGTCTCGGCGTCCATGCGATGAAACTCGATGTGGCTGATGCAGCGTTCGCTCGCACGGCGCCGCGCGGCTTCCACCATCTGCCCGGAGATGTCCACACCGAGAACTCCGCCCATGGGACCGACGGTGGACGCGGCGGCGAAGCTCACGAGGCCCGTGCCGCAAGCCACGTCCAGGACGTCATCGTCCGGTTTGAGCCGCGCCCCCGACAGCATCGTCTCCTGCGCGGGTGCCAGCTGCCGGCCCCAGGCTCGCTCGTAGATGTCCGCCGCCAGGTCCCAGCCGTAGCGCTGAACGCGTCTTTGCAGGTTCGGTTGCATGGGCGCGCACTGTGCCGGCGCCAGGGCGCTGCGTCCTACCCGCGCGTCTGCCATCCCTGACCGAGGTTCCGGCGGTGACTTTTCGTGGGGTCGTGGGCTGCCCCTGAGTCCGGATTTGCTGGCCTTGCAGCCAGTAGACCCGCATTCTCCGCTGCGACCACTAGGCGCGGCGCGCCCGCGCTCGCACAATATCGGGGACCGGGAGAGCCCCATACCGGCACCGGCAGATCCTCGGGGAGCGTGGATGGCATCGCAACAAATCGCGGCCGCCGTGCAGCGGGCAGAGTCCGTGCTCAGCCGTCGCCCTTCGGCCGGCCTGCAAGACGACGCGTCTGCCACGGTCCGCTGGCAGAGCGGACTGCGGATGCTGTGCGAGCACGAGAACGGCGCGAGCATGCAGACCGACATGCCGACGGAGCTCGGCGGTACGGGCGATCAGGTGTCACCGGGCTGGATGCTGCGCGCCGGACTCGCAGCGTGCATCGCCACGCGCATCTCGATGGCCGCGGCCACGCAACAGATCCAGCTCACCGCGCTCGAAGTCGTCGCCAGCAGCCGCTCCGACGCGCGCGGCCTGCTCGGCATGAAAGAAAACGACGGCTCCGCGGTGAACGCGGGTCCGCGCGACGTGCAGCTCAACGTGCGCATCGCCGCGCGCGACGTCAAACCCGAACGCCTGCGCAGCCTCGTGCGCGAGTGCCATGCACTGTCTCCGATTTCGGTCGCGCTGCAGACGGCCGTGCCGGTCGCGTTGCACATCGACGTGGAGCAGGGCTGATGGACGCGTTGTCGGAGACCTTGCGCGTCGTGCGCCTGGTGGGCGCGATCTTCATCAACGCCAAGTTCACGGCGCCCTGGTGCTACCAGTCTCCGTGCGCCGATACCGTGGCGGATTTTCTGGAGCCCGGCGCCGAGCGCGTCATGATCTTTCACCTGGTCACGGAAGGGGAGTGCTGGGTCGAGATGGAGGATCAGCCGCCGGCGCGACTGATTGCCGGCGACGCGGTGCTGTTTCCGCAAGGCGATGCCCATCGCATGACCTCGCAGCCGGGATTGCCGCCGGCGAAGGGCAAGCGTCTCGATGCCGTGCTGACACGTCGGCCACGCCAGCTCACTTTCGGCGGCGGCGGTACGGCGACGCGGCTGGTGTGCGGCTATCTCGCCTGCGACGCGCGCCTGGCGAAACTCCTGTTTGCCGGATTGCCTTCGCTGGTGCGCACGAACGTGCGTGGATCGAACGCGGGCGCGTGGCTGGAGGCTTCCGTGCGCTATGCGCTCGCGGAGGCGCGTTCCCCGCGTCCCGGCGGCGCGGGTGTGCTCGCGAAGCTCGCCGAGGTGCTGTGCATCGAGGTGCTGCGCATGTACGTGACGCAGCAACAGCAGGAAGGGCGCACCGGATGGCTCGCAGCCGTCGGCGACCGGATCGTGGGCGCTGCGCTGAGCCTGCTGCACAAGCGGCCGGCGCATGCGTGGACTGTCGAAGATCTCGCGCGCGAGGCGGGCGCTTCGCGATCCGTGCTCGCCGAGCGCTTCCAGCAACTCGTCGGCAGCTCGCCGATGCAGTACCTCACGCAGTGGCGCATGATTCTCGCCGCCAACCTCCTGCGCAACAGCAACGCAACGCTTGCGCACATCGCCGAGGACGTCGGCTACCAGACCGACACCGCCTTCATCCGCGCCTTCCGGCGCGAGTTCGGTGCGCCGCCCGCCACCTGGCGCCGCAGCCAGCCCAAGCCCGCCGCCCACGCCCCGAGCTGAAAAGGGGACATTCACATTTTTCCGTGAATGGGGACCACCCGCCGCGGGACGGGGACATCCCGCTTTCCTGCGTCCGCGCCGACATCCTGTTGACAGCGGCGCCGGCTCGGCATAACTTGATTGAGCATTCAACTAAGCCGCCGAACCGTGACCGACGATACCCGCCACCGCATCGTTTTCGCCGCCATGGAGCTGTTCTGGGAGAAGGGGTTCTCCTCGACCTCCATAGCCGATGTGCTCAAGCGCTCCAACGCCAACAGCGGGAGCCTGTATCACTTCTTTCCCGGCAAGCAGGACCTGCTGATCGCGGTGCTGCAGATGTACCGCACCGGCATCCACGAGATGCTGCTCGAGCCGGCCTGGTCGCACGTGGCGGACCCGATCGAGCGCATCTTTGCGCTGCTGGCGCGCTACCGGCAGCTGGTGGTGCAGACCGAATGTTTCTACGGCTGTCCGATCGGGAGCCTGGCGCTCGAGCTGCATGAGCCGGATCCGCCGGTACGCGAGCTCCTCGCTGCGAACTTCCAGGCGTGGACCGAGGCGGTGCAGCGCTGCATCGTCGATGCCGGCGACCGCCTGCCGCCGCGCCTGGACTCGCGCGAGCTGGCGGAGTTCGTACTCACCACGATGGAAGGCGCCGTCATGCAGTCGCGCACGTTCCGCGACGTGTCGTACTTCGATCGCTCGGTGAATCAGCTGCGCAAGCATTTCGACCTGCTCGTTGCCGACGCGGCGGGCGGCGCGAAGACGGAGAGGATGACGAAGGCAAAGACGAAGACGAAGGCGAAGAGGGCAAAGGGGCGCGCTCGGGCGCTATCGAAAGCAACCAAATCAAAGAGGGGTGGTCGTCGTGATTGAAGTCAACTATTGGGCCGTGCTGGCCGCGGCAGTTTCCACGTTCGTGATCGGCGGGCTCTGGTACGCGCCGCCCGTGTTCGGCAAGGCATGGCAGCGGGCGGCCGGACTGAGCGATGAGCAACTCGCGAAGGGCAATCCCGCGCTGATCTTCGGCGGCGGTTTCGTACTCGCGCTGCTCGCGTCGTACATGTTCGCGATGTTCCTGGGGCCGAAGCCCGCGCTGGGCTTCGCAGTCGGCGCCGGTTTTGCGGCGGGCCTGTTCTGGGTGGCGACGAGCTTCGGCATCAACTACCTGTTCGAGCGGCGCAACGCGAAGCTGTGGCTGATCAACGGTGGTTACCACACGGTGCAGTTCACCGTGATCGGTCTCATGCTCGGGTCGATTCACTGAGGCAACACGTCATGTGCAAGCTCACGATCGCTCTGCTGCTCGCGGCAGGCGTTGCGTCCGCCGCGGAGGCGCCGCTGGCGCCGCTCGAGTTCCTGGTCGGCCACTGCTGGAGCGGCACGTTTCCGGACGGCAAATCGACGGATACACACTGCTTCGAGTCATCGCTCGGCGGTCGGCTCATCTACGACAAGCACGTCGTGCGCGGCGAGAAGCCGGACTACTCGGGGGAATCGGTGTGGTACGTCGATCCGAAGAGCAAGCGCGTCACGTTCATGTACTTCAACTCTATTGGCGGCGTGAGCACCGGTACGCTCGAAGAGGCGCAGGGCACACGCCT
>DASTQG010000333.1:0-8268 GCA_035761885.1 Steroidobacteraceae bacterium
GACCGACTTCCACGACGCGCACAGCATCTACTTCGAAGTGCTGGGCGAGCACGGCTATGTCGGCCTGATCCTGTTCGTGTCGATGGCGCTGCTCGCGTTCCGCATGGGCGGCAAGATCCGCAGGAAAGTGGCGAACCGGCCGGACCTGGCCTGGGCCGGCGAGCTGGCCGGCATGATCCAGGTGTCGCTGGTGGGCTTCGGCGTCGGCGGCGCGTTCCTCGGCCTTGCGTACTTCGACCTGCCGTATTCGCTCATGGCCATCGTCGCGCTGACGAACGCCGTGGTGGACCGTGCGCTCCTCGCACCGGTGCCCGAGGCCAACCCGGCAGGCGCTCAGCCCGCCGGAGCGCCTCCGGCTGCGTCGGCCGCTGCGGGCGTGCCGCCCCGCCTGCCCGGTGGCGCGCACCGTTCACCCGGCGGAACGTGATCCATGTTCGGTACGCCGCGCGGCCTGCTGATCCTCACGTACCATCGCGTGCTCACGGGCGAAGATCCGCTGCGCCACGGTGAGATGACCGCGCAGGCCTTCGATCGCCATTGCGGCGTGCTGCGACGCTGGTTCAACGTCCTGCCGCTGGTCGAAGGCTGGCGCCGTGCGCGTGAAGGCGCGTTGCCGCCGCGCGCCGTTTCGATCACGTTCGATGACGGCTACGCGGACAACGCCGAGCTGGCGCTTCCCACGCTGAAGCGTCACGGCCTCACCGCCACGTTCTTCGTCGCCACGGGATACCTGAACGGCGGGCGGATGTGGAACGACACCATCATCGAGACGCTGCGCGAAGCGCCGGTCCCGCTCGATCTGCGTGATCTCGGGGGTGCATTCCTCGCCGCTGCCGACGCGCACGCACGCGCGCGCGCCGTGAACGACACGATTCGGGCGTGGAAGCACCTGCCGCCCGGCGAACGTCAGCGACGCGTGGATGAGCTCGTGCGTCGCGCGAAACTGTCGCCGCCGGACGATCTCATGATGACGAACGCGCAGGTGAAGGAACTGGCAAGCGCCGGAATGGACATCGGCGCGCATACGGTGACGCACCCGATCCTGCGCAAGATCGACGACGCGGAGGCGGCGCACGAGATGTCGCGCAGCCGAGCTGCGCTGGAGGAGCTCACGGGCGCGCCCGTTCGCACGTTCGCGTATCCCAACGGCCGCCTCGGGGACGACTACGACGAACGGCATGCGGCGATCGCGCGCGATGCGGGTTTCGAGCTGGCCGTGAGCACGAACCACGGCACGGCGCGCGCCGATTCGGACGGATTTCAGCTGCCGCGCTTCGGCCCCTGGCCCGAGAGCGACTGGCGGTTCGCGTTGCGGCTGTTGCGCGAGCTCTGAGCGAGACATCTCTTGCCGGCACTGAACACCTCGAACTTTGAGGTGTTTCGGGTCTATAATCACCTCACCTAATGAGGCGATTATGGCGAACACACACCTCGGGCAATGGGTCTGGCAGAGAGATCGCTGGCCGGCATTCACTTGGGATGCGGCCGAGCTCAGCTCACCCCTTGCCGCAGCTCGTAAGGCCCAGGGCGAAGTGGCGGGCATGGCCCGCCTCCTGGATTCCGATGCGAATCTCAACGCCCAACTGGAGGTACTCACGCGGGAGGGTGTCGCCACGAGCGCCATCGAAGGGGAGACGCTCGACGCGGGCACACTGCGCAGCTCTCTTGCCCGCCGCCTTGGGTTGCCGACAGCAGGCCTGCCCCCGGCCCCGCGCTCGGTCGACGGCCTGGTAGACGTACTTCTTGACGCCACGCGCGACTACCAAAGTCCGCTCACGCTGAAGCAGCTTTGCGCGTGGCAGGCGGCGCTGTTTCCAACCGGCCGATCGGGGCTCAACGAAATCCGCGTCGGCGAGTTGCGCGGCGATGCACCGATGCAGATCGTTTCCGGACCCATCGGTCGTGAACGGGTGCACTACCAGGCGCCGCCGCGCGGTCGCCTGAATGCGGAGATGAAGCGATTCCTGGCATGGTTCAACGCGCCGCCTGCGCAGCTCGACGGGTTGCTGCGCGCCGGGCTCGCGCATGCGTGGTTCGAGCTCGTCCATCCATTCGAAGACGGCAACGGTCGTGTCGGTCGTGCGCTGCTCGATCGGGCACTGGCGCAGGACGAAGGCAGAGCCGCGCGTCTGTACAGCATGTCTGCGCGCATTGCAGCGATGCGCGATGAGTACTACGACGCCCTGGGTGAGCTTTCGCGTGGCGATCTGGATGCCACTGGCTGGCTGCGGTGGTTCCTGAGGCAGGTGGAAGCGGCGGCCCGTTCCAGCGAAGACACCGTGCATCGTGTGCTGTTCAAAGCGCGGTACTGGATGCAGCACGCACGGAAGCCGCTGAACGAGCGGCAGAAGAAAGCGCTGAACATGCTGCTCGATGCGGGCCCGGATGGGTTCGTCGGCGGCATGACCAACAGGAAGTATGCAAGTCTCACGCACGCCAGCCCTGCGACCGCGCAACGCGATCTGGCGCAGCTGGTGGAGCTGGGAAGCCTGATTCTGGTCGGAGCGGGGCGCGGTGCTCGCTACGAGCTTCCGCACTAGGGCACGGGCCGTCGCGCCCCGATCGACTACTGCGTGCCGGGAGTCTGTTCCGGTTTCTTCGCCGCCACCTGGTCGTCCAGCGTGATGCCCTGGCGCTTGAGGCGGTTGCGCAGGCCCGGCAGGGGAAAGTTCTGCGCATACGCTTTCTGCGCGTACTCCTTGGCCTTGTCGTAGTTCTTCAGCTCGAAGTTCAGCAGTCCCAGGTTGTACTGCACCTCCGGATCCTCCGGTGCGAGCTCCTCGGCGCGCGAGTAGATCTTCACCGCGCGCTCGTATTCCTTCTTGCGGAAAACGTAGTTGCCCCAGATCATCCAGATCAGCGGGTCTTCCGGCTGGAAGGCGAGCGCGCGCTCGAAGTAGCAGTCCGCCTCGAAGTACTCGTCGAGCGGTCCTCGCACGTGGTTCTGGTTCTTGAGCTGCCAGTTCGCCATCGCGGCGAGCGCGCGGTGGTGGCTCACCAGCTGGATCAGCGTGTAGTGGATGTCGCCGGGGAGCGGGCCGTTCTGGCCGCGCACCAGGTTCTCGATTTCCGGCGTGAAGTGATACTTCTCGACGATGTCGCGCTTGTAGGTTTCCTTGGGGTCGCGGTAGTCGACCGGCATGCCCCAATGATTCTGCGAAAGCGGCGGACCGCAGAAGGCGCTGGCGGAAGAAGCCGCGCACAGCACCAGCGCGAACAGGACAGGGCGAACGAATCGGTTCATCGGCGTCTCCCCAGGAGCACTGTAGCGCAGCTCAGGTGCGCGGGCCACGCAGGCCGCGCCCTTCCAGCCACAGCTCGAGCATCATCAGGACCCACAGGAACTCACCATAATAGGCAGCGTGCTCTTCCCTGTGGCGGCGCATCAGGGCATCGATGTAGTCAGCGCGCACCAGCCTTCGTTCCCGCAGGGAGTCCATGCTGCGGCTCACCAGGCGCTGCAGGCCGCGATCCTCGACCATCCACACCCCGAAGGGCAGGCCGAAGCCGTGCTTGGGCTTGTGGATGACCTCGTGCGGCAGGAAGCCCGCGAGCGCGCGTTTGACGAAATATCGCAGCTTCTGGCCGCGCACCTTGGCCGGCCCCGGCACGGCCAGCGACAGGTCGACGATGCGCTCGTCCAGCCACGGGAAGCGCACCTCGATGCCGGCGAGGTCGCAGCTCGACACCACCTTGCGCAGGTCGTTGTCCGCCAGCGTGTACTTCCAGTCGAGGTACAGCATGCGGTTCACCTTGTCGCGCGTGCGCGGCTCGGCGAACACGGCGCGCTGCTCCGCCAGCGGCAGGTTCACGTCCACCGCGCGCGCGAGGTCCTCGTGCAGGATCACGTCCAGCGAATCGCGCGCGAGGTAGTTGTAGGTCTGCAGGCGATCGGGGAGCGGGACGTTGGCCTGCCGGATGTAGCTGTCCAGCTTGCGCACCAGCGGCCAGGAGCCGAGGCGCGAGGCGACGGGCTCGAGCACGCCGGAGCGCAGCGCACCGGGCAGGCGGAAGTAGAGCTCGAATACGTTCTGCTTGGCGTAGCGCGCATTGCCGCCGAACAGCTCGTCGCCCCCGTCACCGGCGAGCAGCTGCTTCACGCCCTGGTCGTGGGCGGCGCGTGCGCAGAAGTACGCCGGCACCGCCGAGGAGTTGCCGAACGGCTCGTCGAAGTGCGCGGCGAGCTGCGGGATGCCGTCCGCCACGTCCTGGGGTGTCACGTAGTACTCGTGCGGCCGCGTGCCGAAGTGCCTGGCGCTGATGCGCGCGTAGCTCATCTCGTCGTATCCGGCAGCCTGGAAGCCGATCGTGAACGTGCGTGCTTCGCCGGGCGCGCGCCGCGCCAGCATGCCGGCGATGGTGGAGCTGTCGATGCCGCCGCTCAGGAACGCGGCCGGATCCGAGCCGTTGCGGTGGTCCGCCGTCACGGCTTCCAGGCGCTCGAGCAGCTCGCGCGAGCTTTCCGACTCGTCGAACTTCGACTCGTCATCCATGAACTCGCACTGCCAGTAGCGGCGCACGCTCACCGCGCCGTCGCGCAACGTGAGCACGTGCGCGGCCGGAAGCTTGGCGACACCGCGCGCGATCGTGCGCGGCGCCGGAATCATGTGGTGATACAGGTAGTCGAAAATGGCCTGCGGCTCGACCTCGAAGCCGAAGAGCGGATGGCGAGTCACGTCCTGCACCGTGGCGCCGAACGCGAACAGGCCGTCCTTCGCTGCGTAGCACAGCCGCTCCACGCCCATGCGGTCGATAGCCAGCAGTGCGCGTGACTGGCGCGCATCGATCAGCGCGAAGGCGAAGGTGCCCGCGAGACGTTCCGCGAGTCGATCGCCCATCGAGAAATACCCTTCGATGAGGGCGCGGGCGTGACCCTGCTTCAGCGCGATGTCCGCGAGGGCACCGTCGAGCCAGCGTGGGTGACCCGTGAGCGCGGCCGCCACCCCACGCTCGGCGTCCTGTGCGACGCTCGCGCGTGCGCCGCCGATGAGCGTTGCGCCGGGATGGAGCGCGGCAGTCTGCTCGCCGCGCGCGCCCGTCTGCGGTGCCACTCGCGAGCCGTCCCCGGCAGCCGCGGCACCGCGTGTGTCGAGCCAGCCTGAAAGGCTCGCGCCCGACCTGGTCATGGCCGTTCTTGCCGGCGGTTCTGGGGCATCGTCATGAGGCGTGAATCGCGTTGTTATGGCGGTCCGTTCTACGGGGCGGACTCGAGGCGGAAATGTACCCCTACCGACCTGAAGCTACTGTGAATTGTGCCTCGAAAGGTCCTTGATTTGCCTGTAAAGTATCGCGCCCAGAACAGCCCCGGCGCCCCTCGGCCACAAGGGCTGCAGACCCAGCGCGAGACCCCCTTCATGCCTTCGGTTCAGGACGTCATAGGACTGCTCAGAGACACGTTGCAGCTCGGAGACCGCGCGCAGGGGTTCTCGGATGCCACGCCGCTCCTGGGCCACGTGCCGGAGCTGGATTCGCTCGCGGTCGTGAACGTGATCACGGCCCTGGAAGAGCGTTTCGGTCTCACCGTGAACGACGACGAGATCTCGGCGGACGCCTTCGAGACGGTCGGAAGCCTGCACTCCTTCGTCGTCGAAAAGCTCAGCGCATGACTTCCGCCGCCCGCGCGGGTGAGCCCGCCGGCCGGTTCCTGGACACGGCCCACGGCCGCATTTTTTGCATGCACTTTCCGGCACACAGCGCCATCGCCCACGGGGCAGTCGTCATCGCGCCGCCCTTTGCCGAGGAGATGAACAAGTGCCGGCGCATGTGGAGTCTGCTGGCCGCGCAGCTCGCCGCCGCCGGCATCGCGACGTTCATTCCCGACCTGCACGGCACCGGAGAGAGCGACGGTGACTTCGCCGAGGCGCGCTGGGAGAACTGGCGCGACGATCTCGACGCCACGTGCCGGTGGGCGCGCGAGAGTGGCGCGCAGCGCATCGTGCTGCTCGGCGTGCGTCTCGGTGCGCTGCTCGCGCTCGACTTCGCGCGCTCGGCGCCGCGTGTCACACAGCGCCTGATCTTCTGGCAACCCGCCGCCAGCGGCCAGCAGCACATGAACCAGTTCCTGCGGCTGAAGCTCGCCGCCGGGCTGCGTCAGAGCGCGGCCGCGAAAGAGACCACGGCGACGCTGCGCGAACGACTGGCGCGTGGCGAGCGCCTCGAGGTCGCGGGCTATGAGCTGTCTCAGCCCCTCGTCAGCGCCATCGATGCTCTCGATGCGACAGCACTCGCCCGCGCGAGCACGCCGCGTATCGACTGGCTCGAAGCCTCGACTTCGGATCCGCCGGCCCTGCTTCCGGCGAGCGAGCGCACGCTCGACAAGCTCCGAGGTGCGGGAGGGCAGGTACAGGCGCGGGCAGTGAAGGGTGAGGCGTTCTGGGCGCTGCAGGAGATCACCGTCGCACCGGCGATCAATGCGGCGACGGTCGACCTGGCACGCGAGGGGTTGGCCGCATGAGCCCTGTGCAGCCCGTTTCGCTTCACTGCGAGGGCACGGCGATGCAAGGCATGCTGCACGCCGGCGGATCGAGCACGGGCGTGCTGATCGTGGTGGGCGGTCCGCAGTATCGCGTCGGCAGCCACCGCCAGTTCGTGCTCCTGTCGCGCTCGCTCGCTGCGGATGGCATACCAGTGCTGCGCTTTGACTACCGCGGCCTGGGCGACAGTGGCGGGGAGGCGCGCACCTTCGAATCCATCGACCAGGACATCCGCGTCGCGATGGATGCGTTCTTCAGCCTCGCGCCGCATCTGGAGCGCGTGGTGATCTGGGGTCTGTGCGACGCAGCCTCGGCGGCGCTCTTCTATGCGCCGAGCGATCGACGCGTCGCGGGACTGGTGTTGCTCAATCCCTGGGTGCGCTCACAGCAGACCATCGCGCAGGCGTACCTCAAGGGCTATTACGCGCGACGTATTTTCGACCCGCGGGCGTGGCGCGATCTGATCTTCGGCGGAAGACTGCTTCGGGCGGCCGGATCGTTCACAGGTCTCGTGCGGCAGGCTCGCGGCACGGGTGCGCAAGCAACTGTTGGCGGCGCGGCGCCTGAAAGCGGACTCGTCGAGCGCATGCGCCGCGGCTTGGGCTCGTTCAAGGGTCCGGTGCTCGTGATCCTCAGCGGCGATGACATCACGGCGGAGGAGTTCCGCACCGCGACGCAAAGCACCTCCTGGCGCAAGCTCCTCGAGGATCGTCGCGTGCGCCACTGCGCGCTCGATGCCGCCGATCACACGTTCTCGTCGCGCGCGTGGCGCGACCAGGTGGCCGCGTGGACCAGCGAGTGGCTGCGGGCACAGTGGCCGGGCGAGCGCAAGTCGGTGGCAAGCCGATGAGCGAGCTCACGCTGCGCATCGATGCAAGCCTGCGGGAAATGCCGGACGCCGTGCGCGAGCTGTGGCTGCGCGAAGAGCCGGCACTGCAGTTCGACCAGACACTGGGCTGGAGCGAGCTGCTCACGGCCCACGCACTGGAGGCGGGCGAGCAGGTGCAGGTCGTGAGTGCGCATCGCGGCGCAACGTGCGTCGGCGTGCTGCCCCTCAAGCGTGTGCCGCCGGAGGGTCCCTGGAAGCTGCGCTCGGTGCGCGCGCTCGCGAACTACTATTGTTCTCTCTACGCTCCGATCGTGGACTCCCGGCTGCCGGCGAGCGAGGGCGCGCAGATCCTGCGTGCGCTCCTCGAGAAAGCCGCGACCCTGCAGCCCGATTCCATCGACCTCAACCCGATTGCCGACGACGACCAGGGCGCTGGGGCCGTCATGGCTGCTTTCGGCGGCATGGGCTGGCGCACCGAGAAATATTTCCGTTTCGGCAACTGGTACCTCGAGGTCGGCGGGCGCGATTTCGCGCAGTACTTCGGTGCGCTGCCTTCGCAGCTGCGCAACACCGTCACGCGCAAGGAAAAGAAACTACGCGCGCTGCCGGGCATTTCCATCGTCATTGCGCAGACGCCGGCCGAAGCCGAGGCGGCGCTCGCAGGCTATCAGCGCATCTACGCGGCGAGCTGGAAGAAACCCGAGCCGCACCCGCACTTCGTGCCGGGGCTGGTGCGCCAGCTCGCCGAGCGGGGCTGGCTGCGCATGGGACTGGTCACGCTCGGCGATGAGCCGGTCGCCTCGCAGATCTGGGCGTGCAAGGACGGCGTGGTCTCGATCTTCAAGCTGGCCTACGACGAGAAGCACCAGCAGCTCTCGGCGGGCTCGGTGCTGACGACGCAGCTCTTGCGACACGTCATCGACGTCGACAGAGCACGCATCGTCGACTACCTGACCGGTGACGATT
>DASTQG010000334.1:0-7059 GCA_035761885.1 Steroidobacteraceae bacterium
GCTCGCCCGCGTTGCTTAACATATTGCTGCCATTCAAAAAACCTCGTGCCGTGCAACACGCCTGGCACGGATTTTTAACTGGATTTTCACAAAGGGAAGCCTAGAATTCTGTCTCACAAGAAGACGATAAGGCCGCGATCCAATGACTATAACGACGAGCGGCGGCCTCGTCCGACTCTCCGGAGACGCAGGGATGGCGGCCAATGATGACTTGGCTGTCGTGTCCTCCGTCGTCGAAGCTCGGAAAGCGGAAGAGGCTGCAGGGTGGGACCCTTACGAGGTCTGGCGCACGCGTGTGAGAGACGTGCGCGACACCCGCACCAAGACGGACCGGAACGAAACACCACGTTGATGCCGTTCAGCCAAGGGGGCACGCGACCGGACGCATGAGCCGGAGGGACCGCAGCGGGCCTGCGTTCGTCCTATCTCCCCCGGCGCTTGTCCTCTCTGCCCCGATGCCGCTACCGTTCGCGGCGTGAGCCTGCACATCAAAACCGCCGTCGAGCAGCTCGAGGAGTCCGCGGTCGCGGCACAGCTGCGGCGCGGCTATCGCGCACTGCGCTTCGAGCCCAAGCTCGAGCAGGAATTTCAAACCGCGCACCTGCTGTCCAGCCGGCCGCAGATCAAGCTGAATCTCGTGCTCGCGATGCTGCTGATCACGGCCTTTGCGCTCATGGATCGCATGCTGCTGCCCGAGGACACGCAGCGCGTGCCCGACATCCTGCGCTTCGGGGTCATGCTGCCGCTCATTGCCGCCCTCCTCGCGACTGCTTACTCGGACAGCTATACGCGCCGCTATCCGGTGATCGTGCAGATCGTCGCGCCCCTCGCCGGCATCTGCGTGGCGATCATCCAGACGCAGGCGGCGGAGCACGGCGCGCACCTGGTGTTCTCGACGCTCGTGATCACCACGACGTACCTGTATTTCCTGGTCGGCATGCTGTTCTACCAGGCCTTCCGTTCCAACCTGATCGTGCTCGCCGCGTACGTCGTCGCCGCGCTCCTCGCCGATCTGCCGCCGACGGACGTCGCCTACAGCATCCTCGTGCTCACGCTCGCGAACATGGTGGGCGGTGTCGTCTGCTACAACCTGGAGACCGCGAACCGCACCAGCTATCTCGAGGCGCGCCTGCTGGGTGAGATGGCGGCGCGCGACGGCCTCACCGGCATCTACAACCGGCGCATGTTCGACGAGCGCGTGGAGCAACTGTGGCACCAGGCCGGGCGCGAGCAGGTGAGGCTCGCGATGATGCTGATCGACATCGACTACTTCAAACCCTTCAACGATCGTTACGGGCACCAGGCGGGCGATGAAACGCTGCGTGCGGTGGCCGCGGCGCTGAGCAAGTACGCACGCCGGCCGCTCGATTTCGAGGCGCGCTACGGGGGCGAGGAGTTCGCGCTGGTGCTGTACGACGTCGACAAGGAGTTCGTCACCGATCTCGCGCGCCGCGCGCGCATGGAAGTGGAAGCGCTCAGCATTCCGCACGAGCGCTCGTCGGTCGCTCCGAAACTCACGGTGAGCATCGGCGTCGCCTGCGTGCAGCCGATCCCGAACCGCTCGCACGAAGGCATGATCCAGCTCGCCGACGAAGCGCTCTACACCGCGAAGAACCAGGGCCGCAATCGCGTCGTGGTGATGGAATCGGAGTACGGCGACCTGAAGACCGGCGCCTTCCGCGCCCCGCGCAAGGCATAAAAGGGGACTGTCCCCTTTTCAATAGATTCCGATTTCGTTGCGGCCTTTCGAGTCGCGCGCACCGCGGAACATCCCCTCGCTGTTGAAGCTCATCGACACGTTGCCCTTCGCATCCACCGCGATCACGCCGCCTTCGCCCTTCGCCGCGCGCAGTTTCTTCTGCACGACCTCGGTCACCGCGGCTTCGAGCGACATCGACTTGTACTCCATGAGCGAATGAATGTCGCGCGCGACGCCCCAGCGGATGAAGAACTCGCCAGCGCCCGTACCTGAGATCGCCGCTGTCGCGTTGTTCGCGTAAGTTCCGGCGCCGATCACCGGTGCGTCGCCGACGCGACCAGGACGCTTGCCGGACATGCCGCCCGTCGACGTCGCTGCCGCCAGGTTGCCGTTGTTGTCGACCGCGACCGCACCCACCGTGCCGAAGTAGTTCAGCTTGATCGGCGTCGCGGCCTGGCTGGTCTGCAGCTCGCGCTCGAGCTGCCGCTTGCGCCGTTCAGTGTGGAAATACGAGTTCGGCACCAGTGTCACGCCCTGCGACAGCGCGAACTCCTCCGCGCCGGCGCCGATCATCATGACGTGGCCCGACTGTTCCATCACCAGCCGCGCGAGGTCGATCGGGTTCTTGATGTGCATGATGCCGGCGACCGCCCCCGCCTTGAGCGTCGCGCCGTCCATGACCGCCGCGTCCATCTCCACCTTGCCGTCGCGGTTGAACACCGAGCCCTTGCCGGCGTTGAACATCGGCGAGTCCTCCAGGATGCGCACCGCGGTCGTCACCGCATCCATGCTCGCCCCGCCGGATTCCAGGACCTGGTAGCCGGCATCGAGCGCCTTCTGCAGCTCGGCGCGGTAGGCCGCCTCGGTTTGGGGCGTCATCTCGGCGCGCGGGAGCGTTCCTGCACCACCGTGGATCGCGATCGCAGCCATGGGCTTGTCTCCCAGGACGATGGTGCTCGCCAGCAGCAGGCAGCCGCCGGCGAGCAACGAGGCTTTGTTGATCATTTCGGTCGGACCGAATGTCCGCTATGGCATGGCTTGCGCCGGTGTCGCTATTATTCATGCGCATCCCCCCGGCCACGCAAGCAGAACACCGAGATCCCAAAAAGGGACAGTCCCCGATTTCCGAAGCCGGAGATGGGGACAGTCCCCTGGGACAGTCCCCATGACCACGCGCATCAAGAGAATCCTGATCGCCAACCGCGGCGAGATCGCAATCCGCGTCATGCGCGCGGCGAACGAGCTCGGCATCCGCACGATTGCCGTCTATTCGCAGGAGGATCGCTTCTCGCTCCATCGCATGAAGGCGGACGAGAGCTATCTCGTGGGCGAGGGCAAGGGGCCGGTCGAGGCGTATCTCGACATCGAGGACGTGATCCGCATCGCGCGCGAGGCGCACGCCGACGCCATCCACCCCGGCTACGGTTTCCTCGCTGAGAACCCGGTCTTCGCCGAGCGTTGCGCGGCTGCCGGCATCATCTTCGTCGGTCCGACGCCGGACACGATGCGCCGTCTCGGCAACAAGGTTCAGGCGCGCGAGCTTGCGGTGAGCGCAGGCGTGCCCGTGATGCCCGCAACACCGCCGCTGCCCGCCGACATCAAGGCCGCGACGAAGCTGGCGGCGGATGTCGGCTACCCCGTCATGCTCAAGGCGAGCTGGGGCGGCGGCGGTCGAGGCATGCGCGTCGTCGAGAACGAGGCAGCGCTCGCCGACCTAGTCGCCACCGCGCGGCGCGAGGCGAAGGCGGCATTCGGCAACGACGAGGTCTATCTCGAGAAGCTCGTGCGCCGCGCGCGGCACGTGGAAGTGCAGATCATCGGCGACACGCACGGCAACCTCGTGCACCTGTTCGAGCGCGATTGCACGGTGCAGCGGCGCAACCAGAAGGTGGTAGAGCGCGCTCCCGCCGTGTTCCTCACGGATCCGCAACGCACCGAGCTCTGCGAAGCGGCACTCAAGATCGGCCGCGCGGTGCGTTATCAGAACGCCGGCACCGTGGAGTTCCTGCAGGACGCGGACACGGGCAAGTTCTACTTCATCGAAGTGAATCCGCGGATCCAGGTCGAGCACACGGTGACCGAGTGCGTCACCGGCGTGGACCTCGTCAAAGCGCAGATTCGCATCGCGGACGGCGCGAAGATCGGCACGATCGAAAGCGGCGTGCCACAGCAGTCGGACATCCGCGTCTCCGCACACGCACTGCAGTGTCGTGTGACCACCGAGGATCCGGAGAACAATTTCATTCCGGACTACGGCCGCATCACGGCGTACCGCAGTCCCGCCGGCTTCGGCGTGCGCCTGGACGCAGGTACCGCGTATTCCGGCGCGATCATCACACGCTCGTACGATTCTCTGCTCGTGAAGGTGACGGCGTGGTCGCCGACGCCCGAGGAAACCATCGCGCGCATGCATCGCGCGCTGTGGGAGTTCCGCGTGCGCGGCGTGGTGACGAACCTGCGCTTCCTCGACCAGCTCATCATGCATCCGAGCTTCGCGAGCGCGGACTACACGACCAGGTTCATCGACGACACGCCCGAGCTGTTCCAGTTCGTGCGCCGCCGCGACCGCGCCACGCGCCTGCTCAACTTCATCGGCGACACGATCGTCAACGGGCACCCGGAAACGCGCAACCGCACCAGGCCCGCGCGCCTGAGCGTGCCGCGTCCGCCGCGCGTGTCGGCCGATCCGCCGCAGGCCGGCACGAAGCAGAAGCTCGAAGCGCTCGGCCCCGAGAAGTTCGCGCAGTGGATGCTTGCCGAGAATCGCGTGCTGGTGACCGACACGAGCATGCGCGATGCACACCAGTCGCTGCTCGCCACGCGGATCCGCACCACTGATCTTGCAGCCATCGCGCCGGCGTACTCGCAACTGCTGCCCGGCCTGTTCTCGATGGAATGCTGGGGCGGCGCGACGTTCGACGTCGCCATGCGCTTTCTGAAGGAAGACCCGTGGGAACGCCTGGCGATCCTGCGCGAGCGCATGCCGAACCTGCTGCTGCAGATGCTGCTGCGCTCGGCGAACGCGGTCGGCTACACGAACTACCCCGACAACGTGGTGCGCTACTTCGTGCAGCAGGCGGCGAACGCGGGCATCGACGTGTTCCGCATCTTCGACTCTCTCAACTGGGTCGAGAACATGCGCGTCTCGATCGACGCGGTGCTCGAGAGCGGCAAGCTGTGCGAGGCCGCGATCTGCTACACGGGCAATCTTTCCGATCCGCGCAACACGAAGTACGACCTGAGGTACTACGTGAAGCTCGCGAAGGAGCTGCAGGCCGCGGGCACGCACGTGCTCGGCATCAAGGACATGGCGGGCCTGTGCCAGCCGCGCGCGGCCGGTCTGCTGGTGAAGACGCTGAAGGAGGAAGTGGGCCTGCCGATTCACTTCCACACGCACGACACGAGCGGCATTGCGGCCGCGAGCGTGCTGGCAGCGATCGATGCGGGTGCCGATGCTGTCGACGGCGCGGTGGATGCGCTCAGCGGCCTCACCTCGCAGCCGAACCTCGGCTCTATTGTCGAAGCGCTGCGGCACGGCCCGCGCGAGTCCGGGATCGACCCGGACAACCTGCGCATCGTTTCGAGTTACTGGGAACAGGTGCGGCACATCTACGGCGCGTTCGAAAGCGACATCCGGGCGGGCGCGTCTGAGGTGTACGTACACGGCATGCCCGGCGGGCAGTACACGAACCTGCGCGAACAAGCCCGGTCGCTCGGCATCGAAGACTATCGCTGGCCCGAAGTGGCGCGGGCCTATGCGCAGGTCAACGATATGTTCGGCGACATCGTCAAGGTGACGCCGACTTCGAAAGTCGTCGGCGACATGGCGCTGATGATGGTCACGAGCAGTCTCACGCGCGAGGCGGTGCAGGATCCTGCGACCGAGATCGCGTTCCCCGAATCGGTCGTGCAACTCTTCCGCGGCGACCTGGGCCAGCCGTACGGTGGGTTCCCGGAAGGCCTGCAACGCAAAGTGCTGAAGGGCGCGAAGCCGCTCACGCAGCGGCCGGGCGAAGTGCTGCCGCCGGCGGACCTCGACAAGGAGCGCCGCTCCGCGGAGCAGAAGGCGGGACGCTCCATCACCGACTACGAGCTCGCCTCCTATCTCATGTATCCGAAGGTGTTCACGGACTACGCGGCCGATCGCGCGCGCTACGGCAACGTGAGCGTGCTGCCGAGCCCGATCTTCTTCTACGGCCTGGAACCGGGGCAGGAGATCACCATCGACCTGGAGCGCGGCAAGACGCTGATCGTGAACTTCGTGACGACGAGCGACGTGCACGAGGACGGCAGCCGCACCGTGTTCTTCGAACTGAATGGCCAGCCGCGCTCGGTGCGCGTCACCGACAGCTCACAGGTGGCGAAGCGCCCGCCGCAGCGAAAGATCGAGCCCGGCAATGCGGGGCACGTCGGCGCGCCGATGCCCGGCACGATTGCGAGCATCGCGGTCAAAGTCGGTCAGAAGGTCGCGCGCGGCGACACCGTGCTCACGATGGAGGCGATGAAGATGGAAGCCTCCGTGCGAGCGGAGGTCGACGGAACGGTTAGTGAAGTGCTGGTGCAGGCTGGACAGCAGGTGGATGCGAAGGACCTGCTCTTGATCGTCTCGTAAGTTATCGGACGGGATGAAACTCAACTGATACGCCGCGCGGTGGGCGCTCGCGATCCGTTTGACAGTCCGGCGGAAGTGTCACCCTAAGCACGGCGTTGCTGGCCCAGTCCAAGTCGATCATCGTTCGCAGGCTCTGACACACGGCGACGATCGCGGGCGAGGCGCCGCGGTCGTCGAGCCTTATCATCACCAGGGTTTGATACGAGGAGAACGCACCCGGGTTACGCACCACGACTTGAGCGAGGTAGCCGCCCCCTGGGGACTTCTCTTCTGCAAATATCTCATCGACGGGCTCAATGCTGTACAACGAGCGTGCGTAGAGATAGTAGTAGGCGCCGGCAACGCTTCCTACGAGCGCCAGCGCCATACCTCCCATCTTGAAATGTCGCTTGCGGCGCAAGTACATGGGCAAAAGGATTTGTTGGCTGTCGCCTTACGCAGTTCCAGAATGCCTCAAGACGCCGCGTCGCAGTACCAGCCCACCCAAGGCGAGCAACGTCGCCAGCCCTAGCCCGCCACCGCCACCACCACCGCCGTTGTTGCTGGGGGGCGGAGGGGGTGGCGTGGCATTGCCAACGGTGACCGCTATCGAGGCGGTGTTCAAACTCGGGTTACTGTCGTTGCTGGCGGTGATCGACCACTGGCTCGTGAACGTACCCGCAGTCGAACCGCGGGCTCGGATCTCCATATTGGCGCTCGTGTTTGTCTGAAGTGTGCCGAGTACGCAGGTCACGTCGCTCGCAGAACT